>VYFM01000065.1 GCA_009842375.1 Candidatus Poribacteria bacterium
TATCTGGGGTTTTATTAGTAGGTTGTGCAGTAGCACCACAGCCTATGGTTGAGGTGTATTTAGAACCAATTGAGATGGGTACCAACACTAAAATACATCCAGAAACTGGTGCTGTTACCGTTTTACAGAAAGGGGTTGCTGTTACAATAGAAGCACTTGATGAAGTAGAAATATATCAACTGACAGACGACCCGCGAATTAACCCATATATTATTGTTGGTAGTCGTGGTAACGTTGAATCAATCTATACAGTTTTTGATTTGACGGTGCATAATCTGGAATCATCACGTGTTTTAGTTGAAGAATCAGCGATGCTCATAGATAAAAATGGAGCACAATACGCAAACCTACCTTATGATTACTTTGAAGACCTTTATGACAGTGTGAATCCTTCAGGTAATAACACACGTAACCAATCAACATATCCGTATTACCATACATACTTTGATGTTGCTTCCTTAGAGGAAGGTCAAGCAGTTGTTGCGGAGAGTCTCTTTGAAAGTGGTAAGTTATTCAAAGGTGCTAAACGGCGTGGACTTATAATCTTTGAACGATTAAATGTTGATACAACAGATATGAGGATAACTATCCCTGAAATCGTGATTGTTAACCCAGATGGTAAAGAGGAAAAATTGAAATTTGATTTTGACTTTAGACAGATCGTCGTAGAAAAGTGAAGGGAGTTTTTTACAAATGAGAAATTGGATTATAGCCTTATTATTAGTCAGTTTTATCTCAGTCTGGGGATGTCAACCTCCAGATAAGCAAACTGAAACAGACGCACAAGGTGATACACAAGAATCTCAACAAGAATTAAGAGTTGCTGTTGCAGCACCAATTACTGGAAGTGCAGCTGCATTCGGGGATATGATTAAAAAGGG
Organism: Candidatus Poribacteria bacterium; assembly: GCA_009842375.1. Classification (GTDB taxonomy): domain Bacteria; phylum Poribacteria; class WGA-4E; order WGA-4E; family WGA-3G; genus MSPOR6. Next base: position 882 of record VYFM01000065.1, read on the forward strand.
TGCTCTACTCAAGGAAAAAGAGATTAATGATGCTGGTGGAATCAACGGCATGAAATTAACATTACTCTTTAGAGATGATGCGGGGAAAGGATCAGAGGCAAGTCTTGTCGCTGAACGAATCGCCAATGACAACACAATATTAGCTGTAGTTGGACATTTTAATAGCGCGTGTTCGTTGGCTGGTCAATCAATATATGACCGTGTCGGTATTGTAGAACTGTCACCAGGTTCGACTGCTGTAAACGTATGTGAAGGCAGTAAATGGACATTTCGTAATCTCTATAGAGACGATTTTCAAGGGAAATTCATAGCACAATATATTGATAACGTATTGACTGAACTTGAATCTGTCGCTGTCTTTTTTGATAATGATGATTATGGACGTGGACTAAGAAATGCTTTTGTTGCCGAAATAGAAAATACCGAACTTACACTTGTTGCATCCGAAGCATACGAAAGGGATACTACTAATTTTAAGGCACAACTTACCAGTATTAAAGCCAAAAAACCAGATGCAATTTTTATTTCTGGACTCTATACCGAAGCTGGTTTGATTGTTAAGCAAGCACGAGAAGCGGGAATAACTTCACAGTTTTTTGGTGCTGATGGTATTGATAATGCTGATTTTCTAACCACAGCAGGGGCTAAAGCTGCAGCAGGAACATATATCACAACACCTTTCTTGTTTGGAGCTGATGACGTAAAAGCACAGGAAATGGCATCCAATTTCGAAAGCCTTCATGGTGTTCCTCCAGATACGTGGGCAGCATTAACCTACGATGCAGTGGGTATGATTGCAGAAGCACTCGAAAAAACCTATAAACAGGAAGCATCTATTGAAGATAAAAGATCTGCTATACGCGAGCATTTAGCAGCAATAGATACACCTGAAGAAGGTTACAACGGAATTACAGGGTTAACATATTTTGATTACAAGGGTGATACAGTTGATAAACCTGCATATGTCAAAATAGTAAAAGATGGTAAATTTGTTGCAGCTGATAAACAATTGACTGGTAAGAATTAATTGATAACATCTGCTCAACGGTTAACCATGAATAATCTACAGCAAAAACTCTCCATAAGGTGGCATAAAAGCATATATGTGGGCACAAATATTAGAACAATTAATTAATGGATTAGTCCTCGGCGGTATTTACGCGCTTATTGCTGTTGGTTATACGATGGTATATGGTATTATCCAATTAATTAACTTTGCACATGGTGAGATTTACATGTTCGGTGCATACATTGCACTGATGCTAATTACTGTGGGTACACCATTTTGGATAGCATTACCACTTAGCATGCTCCTTTGTGCTATTTTAGGAATGTTTATAGACTTTATAGCATACAAACCGCTTCGAAATGCACCACGGTTATCAGCACTAATTACCGCAATCGGTATATCGCTTGCCTTGCAAAACCTTGCACGTATGATTTGGTCAGCAAGACCACGCCAATTTCCTTCTGAAGTTCTTCCATCATTCTTCTTAAGTGAAGTAACAGATACAGGAAAAGTAATAAATGCTGTTCCGCTCCCAGGAGGCGGTATTCTTCCTTTTCGCGATGTTTTCATATTTTTGTTAGCAGTTGTGTTAATGATCGTCCTAAACATGTTGATATACCTAACAAAAATAGGAAAAGCGATGCGTGCATGTGCACAGAATCAGGTAGCATCAAATTTGATGGGGATTAAAACAAACCAAGTTATTGCTGCAACTTTTGCAATCGGTTCTGCATTAGGGGCAGTGGCTGGCATTATGGTTGGCTTGAGTGAAGTTGTTACGCCAACTATGGGATATTATAAAGGTGTTGCTGCGTTTGCTGCTGCTGTCCTCGGTGGTATTGGTAGTATTTCTGGAGCAATTATCGGTGGTATTGTTATTGGAATTGCTGAAGTGTTTGGTGCTGACATTCACTCTGGTTACCGTATAGCATTTGCATATATTATCATGATACTTGTCATACTGATACGTCCATCCGGTATATTTGGTAAGGCAACAAGTAAAAGAGCATAACCCATTTTTTAGATATAGGTCTTATATGCGAGATAAATTAACTCCAAGAAACATTATTCTCTGCCTATGTGTTTGCTCGTTACCATTATTAATATATGGTATTGACGGTATAGAGAAATTCTTGTCTTCATATAGAATCGGCTTTGGTTGGCCCGGTGGAGATTATGTAATTCGCATATTAGTACGTGCATGCCTATACATGCTTCTCGCTGTTGGATTAAATATCGTGTGCGGATTCACTGGACTGCTCGATCTCGGGTATGTAGCCTTCTATCTAATAGGAGGGTATACCGCAGGAATATTGATGCAACGGCTTGGCGTTCCTTATTGGTTTGCACTTCCAATTGCGATGGCACATGGAACAATATGGGGTTTATTGCGAGGAATACCAACATTACGACTAACAGGCGATTATTTTGCCATAGTTACTTTTGGTTTCGCAGAGCTGTTCTTCCGTATAATTAGGAACGAACAGTGGCTGACTGGTATACCTAATGGACAACTCCGTGGGATTCCTGCCCCATCTATTTTTGGAATAACTTTTGATCAGAATTGGCACAACTATTACCACATCCTAATCCTTCTCATTCTGGTAGTTTTCCTGAACTATAGGCTACAGAACTCTCGAGTTGGTAGAGCATGGGTCGCGATTCGTGAAGACGAACAGGCAGCTGAAAGTATGGGGATAAATGTCGGTCGCTACAAATCACTTGCTTTTGCTGTAAGTGCTGCAATTGGCGCAATTGGTGGAGCATTCATAGCACAATTCCAAGTAAATATCAGTGCTCCCTTCTTCGAATTCTGGGAGTCAATCTTGATTTTATGTATGGTTGTACTTGGAGGAATGGGAAGTATACGAGGAGCAATGTTAGGTGCGGCAATACTCGGTTCATTAGGAGAAATCTTACGGGAAGTTCTCACCAGATTTACTGATTTTCCTGAATTAGCTGGGTCACGGTACCTTATATTCGGTATCATACTTATTTTGCTAATGCGGTTCAGACCTGGTGGATTAATTTACAAGAAGACATAATTCATTTTCTGTCTTTTAACACTGAAAACAGAAGAATCCTATCCTACCGAACTTCTTTCCGATTCATCCATCCTCCAACCAGCAGTTCACCTATCAACAGAATTAGGGCAAATCCAACAAACAATTGATACCTTTCTTGATACTCTCCATCAGAACTAATTCTATATTTCTGCTTCTCAAGTCTTGATAGATCGTCCAACAGCCGACCAATACCCTCGTCGACATGATAGTAGTGACCATTCCCTGCTTCAGCAATGTTCTCCAAACCCGCCTCATTCAACATTGTCAGCACAAGTTGACCCCTGACATCCCGTTTGTATCCTGATTGTTCAAATAGAAGTGGTATTGGAACAGATTTGTCTGAGTTTCCTACACCAACACAATAGATATAAACACCGTCTTTTTTTGCCGTATGTGCTGTAGGAATGGCTTTATCACCATGATCCTCACCATCAGAGAAGAGTATCACTACCTTTTGTCCATTAGAATCATTTTCTGTCGTAACCAATTTGTCCTGATCTGAATTGAGACGGGTTGTAGCCACCTCAATTGCATTTCCGATACGTGTGCCTCTATGGGTAAGCGTTTCGGGGGTCATCGCATCCAAGAATTCTTTCAACGTATTGACATCTCTTGTTAATGGACATACAACAACACTCGCTTCAGCAAAGTATAGCAAGCCAACACGGTCACCTTCAAGTCGATCCAACAATGATAACATCATATCTTTAGCACGCGTAAGACGACGCACTTTATTACCATCTGTCGCCAGCATACTTGTTGAAATATCAAGTGCAAGCATTACATCAAGTCTCTCTGCAACCGACTCAGGTTCTATACCCCACTGCGGATTAACAACTGACAAAGCTAAAAACAGAAAACAGAGCATCAATATGATTGCTTGCAGCTTTTGCCGTCTAAAATGCAATGTATTCACATTACTTTGAAAAAGCAACATTGCTATCCGCTTCTGATGCAATCCATAAAATAGCAGTATAATAA
>VYFM01000057.1 GCA_009842375.1 Candidatus Poribacteria bacterium
GTTTCGTATTCTTCAAATATATTCTTCGGTTCACCCGCACGAATTGACGCAACACGAGGTCCACGCATCTTTGCTGACCCAAATACCTCTCTTTCCAACCTAAAGATCACTTCAAGATAACGTTCAGGGGAATGTTCTTCGGCAACATATCCATCTGAAATAGCAATGAAATTAATCAACCGTTCCAAATCCGGATAAAACTGCTGAAACTTCTGAAGTTGCTCCTCATGTATTTTTTGCTCATACTCTGTCATCTGATCAACATCTCTATATACCTCAGCATCAACGATATTCTTCAACGCGCGAACGCGAGTAAGCACATCCTTATCGGATTGGATACCCATAATTTTTTCAGCGTGAGATAATATTTGTTCCTTAAGTCCTTGAATATGTTCGTTAAGCGATGCATCAGGATCCACTTTGTATTGATATTCCTCAGCAAGTGTTGATAGCACCGCGATACCGATACGTCTCAAACGTTGATAACGTTCAACAGGTGTACGGGCAGACGATGGGAGAATACTACGCTCCAATTCTGTCAACGCAGTATCAATAACACTCCACATGTCTTTTGTATAACGATATTTGATCCCCAATGGAACAACATAAAGAGGCTTATCAACACCCTCCTTTTTCATATCGTCTATTGCCCAAAAACAAAACTGAACAACACCTCTTTCAAAACGCATCACTGTATCGTTCTGATGTGAAATTTCTCCTTCTCCAAAAATGACAAGCGGCCATTTACCCTCTGATAGAAGTTGACGAGTTGTCCTGAATGCATGCCGATCCACAGTACCACGGACTACTGAATACACACCCAGACGCTGCATCAAATACCCGCGAACCCCGCCAAACATTCCCTTACCATACGTTTCTCGCGCTGCCATATAGTAAAACGGTTGAGATATATGTTTCGACAACAAAAACATGACGATCGGATCGGCAGATGCAGCATGATTAGGTGAAATTAATGTGGATTCCCCCTGAATTGATTCTAATCTAACGATAGACTCCTCATCAATGTCTAAAGTTAACCCCTTCAAATGCAGCCGATTGTAAATCGGCATAAATCCACTGGTAACCTTTATCACAGACAAATTAGGTTTCGGGGGTTTAAAGTCTAACATCGCGCGCTACCGCTGGTCAATTTAACTCGTAGGTCGGAGCGAGCGTAAGCGACCTCCGACATGTTCTGACTATTCTCACAGATTTTGTATTTCGGGTTTCACTTCGCTCTACTAAAGGTTAGGCGGATAGCAACAGATAACTTCCATAGGAGTATCACTTGTGCTGACAATGACGTAACTTGACAAGCATCTTGGAATAAAAACAGATTTGCCACGTTTTAGCGGCACATCTTCAAAATCACCGCGCAGCACACCTTCACCACCTAACGTTACCAAAGCATAAAAACCTTTATCAGCAGGCATACTAAGAGTCGAAGTAACTGTTAAACGTGAACATCCAAAATACTGCAACGCTTCTTCAGGAACGATCCTGTCCTCACGGTTATCCCCTTCCGCTCTCACAAGTTCAGGTGTCCTCCGAATGTAGTTGTTTAGATAATCTAACTCAAGCTTGTCATATTCAGCAGCGTCCACCGCCAAATCCCATCCAAGACCAAGGTGACCATCTTCACGTTCATACGGAAATCCCTCCCATTCCGCAAGTATATTCCAATCTGTCGGTTCTTGCGGTTCAAGCACACAAAGACCGGTACCCAAGGAATGAACAATCGGTGTCCGTAGGAAATATACCTCACCTACCTTCGGTTCAACCACATGCATCAGGCTCCGCAACGTTTCAATATCTTGTGCTTCCATCAGACGACGGAATTCGGCTTTGTCTATCGCCTCTTTCCATCCAATCCATGCCTTCGCACCAGGACGCGTGCCTATCAATATCCACGCTTCATTTTTACCAAAAGGTGAATCAAGGTGTTCCTTAGCAAAATCTGGATTCGGATGCCAATGAATAGGAATGTGCGCCCCTTCACCAACATCAAATATCTTCAGAAGTACGCCTAAATCCGTACCAAATTTCGCAACATGTGCGTTCCCAAGTGTCTCTTCAGGAAATGCGTCTAATAACTCCTTTAATAAGACTTTTTCTCCACTCGGAAGTTCAATTATACTAAAACCTTTTTCAGGTGGGTTGTCTCTACCCGGTGTAATCGCTCTATTTGTGGAAAATATCCATTCCTCTGAGTAATAATCGTCTTTCGGATCGGGTTCCCCCATAAATTCAGCGCGAAGTTTCCCACCATTATAAAAGTGTAGGTATGTATTCGGTTCTAATCCAATGGGGGCATTTAACATTGACTGTAATTCTGTTTGTGATGCCATAATGCTTTCCTCTCTATATCTTTATAATATAATTCTATCATTTAATTCCCAAATTTGTCAAGACGCATTTTACGTGGAATAAACAACATCAATCAAATTTGACAAATAAACTTTATAATGACATAATTCCCACAATTTAGACAACAAAACGTGTAATTCAAACCACAATTCATACTTATGAGACTGACTTCGGTGTATACAACTTCAACAACGCACCGAAGGGAGGAACTGTAATGAACGGTAATGAATCAACTGCAACGGAAACATATCGCGCGCCTGCTTTTGCTGATTTCAACCCAGAACATTCAGCACCCGGCGCAACACCAGAACGTTTAGATCACTTGAAGGAACACGGATTTGTAATCATCAACGACTTTGTTGAAAACCCTTGGATACCAAAACTCAGAGAAGCAGGACGACGTGTTACTCAAGCATGTGCTCCTGAAAACAAATATGATGTCATTGACTGCTCAAAAGGGTATGTCCACAGAACAGGACAACAACAACCTTGGGCAATACGGGGCATTATACATCCCGCTTTTGGAGAACCAAGTTTCAATGAATTCCACGGTTCAACTGATTTCTTAGATTTTATTGCTTCTTGGTGTCACGGACTTCAACCGGAAGACCTTACCTTTAGAGGAACGCTACTCTGGGCAAATCCACGCACACATGAGAATAAACTCGGATGGCACAGGGATGAAACATGGTGGGGAACAGGAAAGGCATACTTCGCACAACGTGAAGTGCGAGGAGATGGACCTGAAGCCTACTCCGAAGAGGTTGAAAGAATACGTTGGAAAGAAATCCAAGAAAACAATCTTAAGAGAATCAAAGAACGGAATGGCGTGAGTATGTTTTTAGCACTTGCTGATGACGAGTGTCATGAACTTGTCCCGGGAAGTCATCACCGTTGGAGAACACCTTTAGAACATGACGTTCTACTACCGAACAACATGAAAGAGGCAGGTATTCCATATACTCCAAGTTGGAACGGCTCAGATCCACTCCCCGGACAAGTCGCAATTCGCTTGAAGGCAGGTGAAGCACTCATACGCAACGGAGCAACAATCCATACAGGACATACCGTCCCCGAGCGCGAACGAAACACATTGTCAATCGGTTGGTCAAAATGGTCAGGAGAATTCGATGGAGAACCTTCTGTGGCAGATGTCCGACACGCATGGCAACTTGATCCTGCCGTGAGAGAAGCACTCCCACACAAATGGATGCAAACCGCATGGGACCGATGGGCAGAAACTCAGAAACTCGGCGATACCCTTGAAGATCGATACACCGGCTTTGACATAAACCATATCAAATCTGGAATAGTCCTCGGATGGCGTGGAGAACTGGAACGAGAAGCTGCAGCCGAAGCAGCAAAGGATTCTGAGGAATAAAACAATCACATACACAATAAGGTTGGTGCGGTGAATAACCCACTAACCTTAGTTTCATTTATCCTCTATCCTTCTTCAATATAACAATCCGATTGCTATTCGTCCCCTTTTGATTGTTAGAAACACCCCAAAAATTTGCTGTCTTCGTGAAATTTTGAGAATTAATCATCAACTTGTCAGGTAAAAACCCTGCATCCAACGAGGCTTTCGCAACAGCATTCTCTAACAATACCTCTCCTTTACGCACCTCTCCAACCTCAAAAGCTATCCTACCAGACAGTTTTAGTATACGATGTAGTTCCACAAACACATCCGTCATCCGCTCAACCCAACCATCAAGCGACTTTATTTGCCAAATCTTTCCTCTCTCAATTTCAATATTACAAAACCACATCCGCAACCAGTTATCCTGTTCATAGTCTACAGTATCAAGAAATGGTGGAGAGGTAACGACTAAATCAACCGATTCGTCTGCGATTTGGGGAGTGTGATCTGCGGATTCAGTAAGTAGCACAGCATCATCACGACTATAATCATCCGGGATGCTATGCCGTAACAACTGTTTCGATTTTCGGAGTATCAAAGCCTTTGTATCACGGTATTCTGGTGTCTGATTCCGTTTCTCATTGATTTTCTGTTGGGAAGTAACTGATGCCGCAAGATTTGGAGGTAGCGTAAAAACCGAGAAAAAACCAGAGGAATGTCCAGTAAGTCGACTACAAGCCACCATCTGCAACCACGTATCAACCCTATCAAGTTTCCCTTCTTGAAAATAACCCCGCCATCCATATATATCTCTAAGCGTCTCTTCATGGAAAAAGACCAACAGATCCTCATCTATTTCCGTATCGTTAGACAAGTCAATTTCAGACAACTTCTTTTCAATATCAGTTATAGTCGGTGGATTGAGACGGGGATATGTAAGAACTTTAGACAGTGGATTTATATCATTGCCAATGACTTTATGTCCGTGAAGTTGTGCCTCTATCAGCGTTGTCCCACGTCCCATAAACGGGTCATACACGACAGATTTTGCTTCACAAAACTTTTTGATAAAATATGCTGGCAATTGTGGTTTATAGCAAGCACGGTATGATATTTCATGTATAGAGTGTCCTGCACGTTGTTTCGCAGTCCAGAATTCATCCACTTCTATAGGAACAGATACTGTATAACTA
>VYFM01000158.1 GCA_009842375.1 Candidatus Poribacteria bacterium
TCAGGCGCAAAGAATATATTCCCACGCCTGCACAGTCAAGGCCTTGGAGCGCAATCCAAAGATACGTGATTTCATTGATACTTCCCACGGTCATTCTACCACATATCGGAATATTTTTTCCTGATTTTCCCGATCTGTGGACGGATCGTCCCCCGACCATGGTCGGGTTTTTCCGAAAGCGCCCCGAAATGGGGGATGTTTTGTGCCTGATAACGTTTCCTGGATTTTATTGAAGCTATCCCCTGCTCCTCCCCTTAACCGACCCTCCTTCTCCTTCCTGATCCCTCCTCCCTCCCTGGTGTCTTCCGCTCTGGCCGTTGGTCAGCGCTTCCTCTGACCCGGGCCTTCCCGGGTCCCTGTTTTCTCCCGTATTCCATCCCGCATACCATTCCGCCTTTCCTCCCGCCCCTGCATCCAGGCCAGCTGCGCCGCAGCCCCTCTTGAGGCGAGCAGACGCTCCCCGTACCGGCTTACCATGGCGGCACTCTTCCACCGCCCCGCCTGCAGGATCGCAGCAAGACCAATCCCCGAGGCGATCATGTCCTGGGCCGCCCCCACCCGGGCACTGTGCCCCGACAATCCCCCGGCAAAGTCGTCGAACCCCGCTCGTACGGCCATGGCCTTGTAGATCCGGGACACCTGGCCCGGGTCGAGCCCGCCCCCGGGGACGCCGTTCTTGCGCACCGACCGGAACAGGGGACCTTGGGAGATCTCGCTGCCCGCCAGCCACGCCCGCACCAGGTCCGCGGTGTCCCGGGCGAGGAAGAGGATGTTGCCGGCGCCCTCGGGATCGGTCTTGGCACTCCGGAGGAACAGGGTGGCGGACCCGTTGTGATCGAACGACAGGTCGGACACCCGCAGGGTGACCAGCTCCGAGCGCCGGAGCATGGCGTCGTAGGCCACGGCCAGGAGGGCCCGGTTCCGTATGTCGATAAGGCGTTCTCCGGATACTCCCAACTCTTCCGATGAACCGATCAGCTTCTCCCGGATCTGCCAGGTGAGGCCGAGGGCCTGGTGTTGTCTTCTGCCCTTGTGTCGGTACATGCGCCGGAGGGACATCCGGACGGTGACATGGTCGAGGGGGTTCTTCCATCCGGCGGCGCGGTGCAGGGCGCAGAGGCTGGAGACGTACCGCCGGACGGTGGCGGGTGCCCGGGACTGGGCCTTGTGATCGATGAAGCGGACGAGGGTGGCAGCGCGTGCGGGCCAGGGTTTTCTTTTTTCCTTGCGGCACCAGGCGAGCCAGATGGCGAGGTCGGACCGGAGGGCCCTTTCGGTGTTGTGGCTGATGGCGCCGCGGGCGGAGTCGAGCCACTGGGCAACGGGGTCGAGGGTGTGTTCGGGGATGCGCTGGGGCGAGGAACCGGATGTGGAAGATGGGTTGCCATCGACATGATCCGCGTCCGCCCGGGCGGTTGCCGGCCCGGCTTCTTCGGATGGTTTGAGGGACTCTTTCATGGGTGTTTCTCTGGTTGGTTTTATGGGTTCAGGGGACATAGCGCCTGATAAATCCATTTATCGCGTGCAACCGGGGCAGGTCCCAACTCAACCCTTTCAACAACTTTGTGAGAAACATTGAAATGAAATCAACTGACAAATACGTGCTGGTCCTCGTGGCTTCGCTGGCACTGCTCCTCGCCGGTTGCGGAGGGGGTAGCAGTTCGACGCCCACCACGCCGACAACCCCGCCGGTGAATCCCGGGCCGACCCCATCAGACCAGTTGGCCACGGCCAACAAGATCATCATGCTGCACGAAGAGGCGAGCGGGGCGACTGCGGATGCCGAAGCGGCGGGCATGGCCGCGGCCCAGGCCGTGAAGGATGCGACCAAGTACTCGGGCATGCTTGGTGTTGCGAGCGTCATGGGCGATTCCACCAAGGCGATGATGAATGCCCAGATGGTGCTGGACGCCCGGGCCGCCGTGACCCAGGCCGTGATGGACGCCGAGGCGGCGAAGATGCGCGCGATGGATGCCAAGGCAGAGGCCGAGGCTCTGGCCGACGACACCAGCGGTAAGTCCGAGGTGATCGTGGCGCTGGCCGCCGCCATCAAGGCGGCCGAGGCCGAACTCGTCACCGTCACGGCCATCAGCACCGGCTCGAACGCCGACGATACAAACAACAAGGACGGGCAGGCGCTGAAGACGGCGGTGGAGGCGGTCACCGGCACCGCGACCAAGCTGAAGACCCCCGACGATAAAGCCGGTGAGGTGGCCATGGCGGTTGCCGGGGCGCTGGTTCCGATGGTTCCCAACACCGTGGCGGATACCGCAACGCACGATGGCACCGCACGTAGGGTGACTCCCTACGTAACTATGACTGCTGTGAACAATGCCACCCCTCCCGCCGTCTCGGAGCGCACTTCCCATGGCACCAACAGCCTTGGCAGGACGTGGGCCATGATCGTCGGCGAAGACAACGTCATGAAGGCGCGGCTCGGCGCGATCACATCGGGCGACCTTGTGTCGGGCAATACGCATCTTTCGGTGGCTTCGATTGCTGGCATGAAGGCGTCGGCCGTGGACAAAACCAGTACTGCTGTTCTTAGTGCAACAGGCGGAGACGGTAACGGCAAGTATGACGACGCCGCCAGCCCAGGCGTCGCCAGTGCTACTGGCACACCCGGCACCGAGTACAGGGGCATCCCCGGCGTGGTTGTTTGCCTGGGTGGTTCGGCAGGTTGCTCTGTAGGCGCCGATGGAACGCTGAGCGACGGCTGGTACTTCTCGCCGAGCAACGCGATGACGTACTACATCCTGAATCCGACCGCGGCTAATCGTAATGAAAAGCTGTACGTGCCTGATACCGACTACGTTGCGTTTGGCCACTGGCTGGCTCCCGACACGACGGATGACACCCTCACTCACATCCACACCTACGCGTATCCCGCCGGCAACATAGCCAACCTTCGCCTTGGCGAGGACGCCGGCGAAGACGCGGTGAACACGGCGACCTACACGGGCGAAGCGGTAGGCATGTCCGTCCACAAGACCTTCGACGGGAACGGCAAGCGGACGGGCATGCACTCCGGCGCGTTCACGGCGGACGTTTCCCTGACGGCGAAGTTCGGGACGACACCGATGCTCAGCGGGACAGTCAACAACTTCCAGGGCGGTGCCCATACCGACTCCGGCTGGTCGGTGGCACTGCAGGAGACGAACCTCGATTCGACCAGCGCCAGCTTCTCTACGGGTATAGCAAAGGGTTCCGGCCAGGCTGGTGACTGGACGGCACAGGGCTATGGACCGGCACAGAATGCTGATGGCACCAACAACCGTCCGACGGGCTTCTTCGGCAACTTCATGGCCCACTTCACCGACGGGCATGCCTCCGGCGCCTACGCCACCCGGAAGGACTGATCGGGCATTTCACGAAAACCAGGCAGGTCTGGACCGACCGCAGGGCCCCTTCAGTGTTGTGGCTGATGGGGCCCGCGGGCGGAATCGGAGAATCTGATTTGATTTATTGATTTAGTGAGAACAACTGAAGTGAGAACAACTGAAATGAAATCAACTGACAAATACATGCTGGTCCTCGTGGCTTCGCTGGCACTGCTCCTCGCCGGTTGCGGAGGGGGTAGCAGTTCGACGCCCACCACGCCGACAACCCCGCCGGTGAATCCCGGGCCGACCCCATCAGACCAGTTGGCCACGGCCAACAAGATCATCATGCTGCACGAAGAGGCGAGCGGGGCGACTGCGGACGCCGAAGCGGCGGGCATGGCTGTGGCCCAGGCCGTGAAGGACGCGACCAAGTACTCGACAATGTTTGATACGGCAAGCGTCAAGGGCGACTCCACCAAGGCGATGATGAACGCCCAGATGGTGCTGGATGCCCGGGCCGCCGTGACCCAGGCCGTCATGGACGCCGAGGCGGCGAAGATGCGCGCCATGGATGCCAAGACCGAAGCCGAGGCCCTGGCCGACGGCACTGCAGGCAAGGCCGAGGTGATCGTGGCGCTGGACGCCGCCATCAAGGCGGCTGAAGCCGAACTCGTCACCGTCACGGCCATCAGCACCGGCGTGAACGCCGACAATCGCTACAATTCGGACGGCACCGCGCTGAAGACGGCGGTGGAGGCGGTCACCGGCACCGCGGCCAAGCTGAAGACCCCCGACGATAAAGCCGGTGAGGTGGCCATGGCGGTTGCCGGGGCGCTGGTTCCGATGGTTCCCAACACCGTGGCGGACACCACAACACACGATGGTACCGCGAGGAGGGTGGAACACTACGCGACCGTAGCTAGTCTACCCACCCTTGGCGGCGTCCGTCCCAACGACGAGGAGCACACTTTCCTTGGCAACAACAGCATCGGCAGGACGTGGGCCGAGATCGCCGGCAAAGACAACATCATGATGGAGCGGATCGGTGCCAACAACGCAGCCGTTCCGGTGGCGTCCATCGCCGGCTTTCCGTCAGAGGAGGCCTTTATAGCGCAAAAAAAGTCTTGGCGAATTTATCATAAAGTCTTGGCGAATCAGTTCGGAAAATCAGCGGATTTTGTGGCCGTAAATAGCCTGGAAAATTGACCCCATTTCATGGTCAGCCACACCCCTCCAGCACGGCCTGCAGCGCGTCCCTCTCGGCCGGGTCCACGGTAAGCTCCCACTTCTTCTTCACGCTGATGATGGTCCGGGCATACCAGCAGCGGTGGTGCTCCGGAAGCCACTCCGCAGCGTCTTTGTCGCTTTTTTGCCATCGGTTCACCTTGGGAGACGCGAGGGTCAGGTTCTCCAGGTCCCTGGCGAATTTCTTCCGGTCCTCGGCCGGCCTGGCGCACAGGCCGGAGTCGTGCGCCTCGGCCGCAGCGACGATGTGCTCAATGTCGGTCTCTTTGATGGAGTCGAACTCCCGATCCGTGTAGGGCGACCAGATCCGACCTCCCTGGCGCTCCACGATCCGGTGCTCGATGC
>VYFM01000298.1 GCA_009842375.1 Candidatus Poribacteria bacterium
GGGATTGCCGAGACCGTAGATGATAGATCCAGCAGCAACTGTCACCGTCGCCCCCATTTAAGTTCGGTAAACTTGATGCCCATTTTTCAAGCGAACCAAAGCAGTTTTCCCGTACTTTCCGAAATGCAGCAACAGACTCGAAAAGCATAGAAAATTGTCGAACTGTTGGGATGATGTGAGGTTCGTTACCGATCATATATGTGACAGTCGGCATAGTATCCGATATAGCCGGTTTGGATCGGAGGTACAAGTTTCAAATGTATCCGACAACTTTCCTATCGGTTGCGCTTGCTTGGGTGACCGCCTAAGAAAAGTAGGGAAAGTCTGTAGATTTTGGACATTAATGCATAGTGCTTTGACGACTCGCTAGGATTGATAAGGTAGGAGCAAAACATGATCTAGCTTAATTTCGCCACCCAGAACCAAGGCTATGTCACTGCGAATGGAATGAGTTCAACATTTTTCTGCTTTAGATGGGTCTTGAGTTTTTCTAGAAATTTCGCATTCTTCTCGATATCGACGATGTGAAGAAGTTCTTGACCGACAGTTGTGAATTTTGCCCCATGTATCTTCAACTTCGAAGATGCATTGAATTTTGGCAGTGGCTTTAGCACCCAGTTCTGGTTTTGGTGAAAAAGGGGGATAATTGGCACATTTCGAACGAGTTCCTGCTGAAATATTGAGTAGTTGTAGATGCTCCAAGAATCATAATCAGAATGGAGAAGGCCGTTTTCTGTTAAGTGGATTAGTTGGCTATAGGCCAAACCTTCGTTTTCCAGAAAATTGTCGCCCAATTGTCCACCAAGTGAAGGAATCCGGGCATCTAGAATATAAATACGAGAACCAGTTTGGGTATCTTGGGCTACCAACTCCATACTTACACGCAATGACGCTGCTTTCCGGAATAGGGTCGCAGTTGACTGGTCCAGTGATCCGACGGTTCGTAAGGTCCGAATGGAAAATTTCCCAGGGTGACGGATTTCTCCCGCTAGGATTCGCGCGAAGGTTTCACGCATCTCACCTTGTGTTCGGACAGCAGCCTCTCTTCTAAAGCACTCCAGCCAATCATCGCCAATTTCATCACTCGACTCCGACTTTCCCACTTTTTCGGATTCACCAGGGGATTCTGAGCTTTCGTCAGCCTGAATATGCTCTATAGCCTCAAAGACAAGTTGATCAATGCGGCGCTGTTCTTGGACCAGGTTATCAGCCACCTTGACTCCGATTGCTGATTGACCTCTCGGTAGTTTGGCAAGCTCAGCGAGAAAGTTTTCGTTGCGGGCTTTTTTCAGTTGAAACCAGGATGATCCCGCTTCAAGAGCACTTACAAGCGTATCAGTTCCAACAGAAGAAAGTCGGCGCAAAGCTTTTGCTGTGTTCTTCGCAAAACGTACTGCCGGGAGGGTATTCTTTACGATCGCAAGAATCGTCTGCTCAAGTTCTAGTTCCTGGTCAGAATCGTTAGCCCGATTGTTTTCCCCGTGCTCCATAACATTCATTAATATCAGTATATGGGAGTAAACAAGTCTGGACGAAATGACAGCTTGGTGACAGTTTGGCAAGGAGTTTCCAAGGCCAAACGTAACAACTGATGGCCTCCAATCCCGCAATTGGTCGTGGGATATTCAACGCAGCTACACAGAAGCGCAACGGGCATGGCTCTGGATTCGGGTGATTTCTTTGAACATCTTGGGCGGGATAACTTTATTTTGTTATTTGTCAACGGCGGAAACGTACATCCCAAGATTCCACCAACTCGGTTTCGTCATCCTCTACCTCGTCTGGGTGCTCCATGCCAGTTAGAACAGTCAGGGTTTTACCATAACTGCCCAGCCCAACGACTTCCTCGATAATCTCTTGGCGATGCGGCCCGTTGAACCAGTCTTGAAGGCATCCCTCCCCTTCGACCCGCTTTCCCCGAGTTATGTTGTCTCGATTGGCGTTAAAGCTTGCCGTTATGCTGCTTGGCGGCAATGGCATGCCTTTTCGAATCCAATCGAGCCCCGGAAATTCTTTGAACCTGTCCGACATCACTGCATAGTCAATGGCTCGGTCCCCACTCCGGATGACAACCACAGGGTTCCGGCTGGTCTGTACATATCGAATGGCGGTTGATTCAAGGGAAGTCTCACATTTCTCTTGGAGAGTCTCAATCGCCTGGAGCCCGTCACCTGCACTTCTCATGGCAGCAATGAACAATTTTTTGGGCATAAGCAATGCCGAAGCGAAGTGATCCGCCTCCTGCTCATAACGGTCGGTGCTGCGAAATCCTGCCTTCGAAATATGCTGACCATTGGCATCCAAAACGGCATCTATGTGTCCGGGCAATCGGTAGTGGCCGATCTCATGAGCCAGAGAGAATCGCTTGAATCCCTCGTTCTTGATGTGTGTGGGATATGCGATGCCGAATTCGCCATTGACGTGAAGCAACATCCCAGAGACACCACCATTGGACGCAGGGAGCGGCCTAAGGTCGATATCAAGCAGATCCGCAACTACGAAGGGATCTATCGGTAGTGTGTTGATGCCTAGCTCACGAAGGAGGCATTCTGCCTCCATTTGTGAGCCCAAATTCGGAACCACCTATGGGCCTCCACGTCTTCTTTGCTTGGCTTTGGAAGCGAGCATCTCGATGAAGTCGTCTGCCATTTCCTGGTATTCCGTTGAGAGACCTGAATAATGACGGTGCAGTTGGTCTGCAGTAGCTGTCGAGGAATCCATCAAATCGGTTCGGCCTAGCAAATAGTCAGTGGTAACCCGTAGTGCATCTGCCAAACGCCTGAGGTTGTCGAAAGAAGGCTTACGGGTGCCGGTTTCGAAGTGGGAAACGGCAGAGGCCTGCAGGCCTGCCCGGCTGGCGAGGTCGCCTTGGCTAAGATTGCGTGCCGCCCGGGCATTTCGCAGCCTCGCTGAAAAAGTCTCAGGGGAGGTGCTTGACTCATCCATTACTATATCGTATCATCATAAATGACGAATTCGTCAGATTCAGTGAGTTCGTCACTATAGTCGAATCCGTCATACTTTACTATACGAGCCATTTTAGAGCAAGGATGGTAGCAGTTGTAGATTCAGCGGGAACGACAGTAATGGCAAAGCTCCCTTCACGTCGGGAGGGAGGTGTGATCGAATTAAAATCAGGAATGAGGTTAATACCATGAAACATCCCCAAGGACCACAGCAAATCATCATCGCCGGGCGAGAGGTTAAGTGGGACCGAGAAACCATCAGTTACGAGGAAATTGTGGCTGAATGGAACAAGCTTGACCCCTCTCGGACAGTCGAAGGACAGCCTGGAATTGACTGGAAAAACGAATATGCCGGAGGCAGTGGCATCTTGTACCCGGGTGAATCCGTGAAGGTTCAAGACGGCTTGGTGATCACCATTGATCCCTCGCACCTGTCATGACATGTCTGCTGGGCTGGACAACATTGTGACGGCGGAGGAATTGGTCCGCCTCGACGCAAAAAAACGAGGCTGGGAAATTGTACGAAAGGCGCAGGAACTGGGAGTTATCGGGGTTCCGTGTTTCGTGTCACCAAACGTGCCGGGCAGGTGTGAAATTTGGGTTGGTGTCGCTACGGATACAGACCAACTCCAAGGGGGGCTCGAATGGCAGGGAAGCAATACCCATGTTGCTGATATCCGCGGCCTGACAAATGGGGCAGTATGTGACCGGATGGGAAATCAAATCGGGAACCCAGTGAGAACGGATAATGGAAATAGTTGCACCATATCCATCCAGAGGGATGAAGCTGGCTACCGGGACGGATGGGAAGCACTGAAAACTTACATTAATGCGATCTACGGGGGATTTCTGGCATCTGACCCTAGCAGTAGCCACCAAGCTGAACGACCGTATACATTTCAGATACTAGGAGAGAGGAGTCGAGACGAAGTTCAATGGCTCGACTTGGTGAGAGGGGAAAAGACAGTTATTGTCGGTTTGGGAGGCGTCGGGGCATGGATTGCTGATTTACTCGTCAAGGCGGATGTCGCAGAGATTAACGGCTGGGACGATGACCTGATTGAAGGCAAGAATATCATTCGGATGCCGGGAGCCGTAAGCCCGGATTGGATTGGAAAATCGAAGGCTCAGTGGTTTGAAGAAACCTACAGCAAAATTCATCATCAAGTCCATGGTCATAAGGAAAGTGTCTCCGATCAAAATGCCAAGGAAATGTGCACTAACACTACATTCGGGTTTGTGGCGGTTGACAATGATGAAGGCCGGGAAATAGCTTGCAACGCAATGGCCGAGGTTGGAATACCGTTCATCGACGTAGGCATTGCGGTGAACCGCATTGAAGATCAGATAACCTGTTCAATACGTTTAACCATTTCTGCACCATATGATGATGCATGGCGCAAGGCCGTCCCCAAGGTGGACAAAGCCGGCCAGGACATATATGGGAAGCTTGAGTTGCCGGACATCGCGGCGATAGCTGCGGGATTGGTAGTGCAGTCCTGGCGCAAAATCCGTGGGCAAATGGCACAAGACTGTGCATCCGAGTGTATGGTATACCGGGCGGAGACAAATACAATCACGGTTCGTTCTCGAAGGTAATCCATGGTTAACAGGAAAGGATGGGAATCGGACATGGTACGGCCCGTGTTCGTAGAAACAATCCCTGCAGATTCAGGAGAATTGAAAGCAGGAATTCTGTACATCAGCATGAAATACAATACCTTGGTTCATCGATGTCCATGTGGCTGTGGAGGATTGAGCGAGGTCGGATTACACCCCGCAACAAGGAAGCTGATCTACGATGGACAGAATGTAAGTATCGAGCCGTCGATCGGAGTTCGGACACTAAAGTGTCGGAGCCACTATTGGATCAGGAAAAACCGGATTGTATGGGGGAGACCACTAAGTAG
>VYFM01000540.1 GCA_009842375.1 Candidatus Poribacteria bacterium
TTGTGTGCAAGTAATTATAGTTTCCACTATAATTGCAGATGCATGGTAACGCTTATTCATCGTTGATATCTAATATCAACGATGAATTAAGTTGTATGCTTGGGTTAGTGTAAGACACTCACATCATCGGAAGGATGCACTGGATATGGACTGATGTCGTAGTCGCCATCCAACGAAATCTCGTCAACCGTAACGAGCTTCTCTGATAGCGCGGATTGGTGCATGGCGAAAATAGTTTGGATGATATGTAGGTTACTACGTCCATCAGTCATCGGTTTTTTGCCTGTTTGCAAGCATTCAATAAAGTGAACCATTGCATTGCCGAAGGCATCAGGAAACCACACGCCATCTATTTCAGGTTTAATCTCTCTCGGTTCAGGTTGCATAAGGTGAACAGTCATATCCGCACTGTTTCCATAGATTGCCCCCTCAGTACCTTGAATGCGTATCTCCTCGTGCGGATGTTGTAGATTATGTCCAGTATTCGCAAGAAATGACCAATTACATGAAAGTAGTCCCTTTACACCGTTACGGCATTTGAAAAGCGCGACAGACATAGTCTCACCTACTTCAATTGACCGGTCATGTCCGTGTCCTTGGCAATAAACACTTTCAAATTCACCAAACCATTTATGGACAAGACTGATGTGATGCACCTGCATTACTGGAATAAGATGTTTACCGGGATAGCCAGTATAAAACCCGTTGCAGGTAATGGATACGTGATAGATTTCACCGAGATGTTCGGTATTTATGTATGGTTCAATGGCGAGGAATCCAGGAACAAAGCATGAGTTTTGGTTTACCATGAGTTGCACGTTATGCTTTTCACATAGGTCTATCATCTCAACGGCTTGTGGCATTGTCATTGAAAAAGGTTTTTGGCAAAAGATGTGCTTTCCTGCTTGTGCGGCGGCATTTACAATTGGGGAACGTATCCATGGATGGACTGCCATGTCGACTATGTCAACATTGGAATCACTAATCAAGTCAACGATTCGGGTGTAACGTTTGTTGATATCGAACCTATTACCTACATCATGCAGTCGTATTTCGTCTTTATCGCAAATAGCGACGACCCGTAAGTCTTTGCGTTGATAGCCGAGTAGATGTTGTTGCCCGATCCCTAAACCTATTAACCCGATGCCGTATTCTTGCAGATTTGTCATGTGGTGTAATTCTTGTCTGAACCCAAATTATAGATGTGGTTAGGAAACTACATCTACTGGATTAAAGATAAAATAGAATTAACTGGATTCTAAATTCCCAACCCATCATCAATTTCACGTTGATAGGTATTGATGGATTCGTCTAACATCTTGTCCAAATGAACAATTTGTCCGGTTGCTCCGGATTCAAGCATGGCATAAGAGATTGCAACGGAACGCGTGCCTTGGTAAGCATCTACTTCAATAGGGTGGTTGCCTGCGATTGCTTCCGCAAAATCACCATATTCAATTGCGATAATTTTGGCATCAGTCTCAGGGAAAGGGAAATTAAATTTCCATAGTCGGTCACCACCGAACAAATCTGTTGTAACAGCATCAAGATGAAAATCTGGAACGAGGTCTAATAATCTTTCATCATTAATGGTTCCTTGTCCATCAATCTGCAGTGAAACAACTCCTCCGCTACGGTCACCTGGTAACGTCATTGACCCTTGTGAACCGTGAATCTGACGTGCCCAACTCCCTTGTCCCCATGCACCATGGTCTTCAATATATTGCCCAACGACTCCGCTTTTGAAGGTTAAGGTTGCATAAGCTGCATCTTCCGCAGTAGCCTCAAATTCAGCAGGCATTTTGCGCTGCCATTCCGTATAAACACCTGCAGGATTTGATCCAGATTCACCGGTTACAGCAGCCGGGTTGTGTCGAATCGGTTCATGGAGACGGGTTTGTGCATAGACAGTTTCTACCTCTCCGAGCAGATACTCAATCATGTCGGCATAATGGACACCGACATCAAGCAGGACACCACTCTGATCTTTCTGGTGTCGCCACACAGAAATAAGCATGCGGTTTGCCCCACCAATGGCATGGTGGATGAGAAAGCGCGGTTTACCGATAACCTCTGCATCCAACAATGCTTTAGCAAGCCGATTTATTGGGTCTCGTCTATAGTTTTCAGCCACACTCAACACAGCATCAGATTTTTCAACAGCCCGTCGAATTAGATTACACGCTCGAACGGTTAACCCCATCGGTTTTTCGACCATTGTATGCCAACCGCGTTCAAGCGTTTCAACGGCAACGGTGTGATGGTAAGGCGGTGTTGTTGTGACATCAACAGCATCAATACCAATTTTCTCCAGTTCTTCAAGGTTTCCAACAACAGCAGGTTTCTTACCGAAACGTTCTTCCGCTTGTTTAGCAAGTGATTCAGCGTTAGCAAGCACAGGGTCACACGCGCCGACGAGTTCAAACCTTTCCCATCCTGACCGATGCAATTCGGCTAACCCATACATGTGCCGATGTCCCATACCGCCACATCCGACAATTGCCAATCGTATTGTATTCATGTATTATCCTACTTATTATTAAGTACTATTTCTAACCTATTCAAATCAGTTTCCAATAATGCTGCATCCCTACGATACTGGTTCTGACGGTTTATTACAGTTTGTACGTATTTTCTGCCTCTGCTGATGAGAGGACCTCTTACTCGGACTCTACCTGGACCGACATTGTATGCCCCGAGTGCAAGCGTTAAATCATTATGATATTTTTTGCGGAGTCTGTTGAAATATATTAATCCTGCAATAAGATTTTTTTTAGCATCGAACCGTTCATCAACTTTACCATCAAGATTTGGTTTCAACTTATTTGCGTACTTCGGCACTTTCAAACCAAGTTCTCTGGCGGTCCCTGGGACCATTTGCATCAAGCCTCCAGCACCTGTTCTTGACACAGCCACAGGATTAAACTTTGATTCGACGTAAATCATAGCCAGCATAAGTTCTACAGAAACGTTGTGCTTTTTAGCAATTTGGACACTCTTTTTTACATTCGATTTTGGCACAAGTTTATCAGGGGGTTTCCGTGTCTCACTTGAAGTAGATTTGGTAGAAATAGGTTTATCTATTTCAGTCTTATTTTCATTTGATGTTTGTTTGGGTTCACCAAAAGTTAAACCAAATGCAAGTAGGTGCTTATAACTTAGGTTGTCTTCATTCAAAAAAGTGTAATAGGTCTGCTTACCCCACTTTTTGAAGGAGAGTCCTAAACTCCATGATTGGACAGGGGCATTGGAGTCAAGTGAGAAATGTGATCCTACATTTGCAGAAAGGGGACCCGTAACGATTTCAAAACTTGTGCCTAAACTTGGTGAAGTGATATTAATACATGAATGCCATCGTATTAGAGGATGAGGTGTAAGAGTTGTTCCTACAGCAAATTGTTGATTGAAGGATTGTAATACTTTACCATTTGGATCCTGAATAGATACACCACTAATATCTCGAAACTGCATGCCCACGGTGACGTGGGGTGAAAAAGACATGACTGCTCCAAAGTCATAATTTGGTGCCCATAGACTGTTGGTATAAGGTGCACGACTGTATCCTGTGCTTACGCCAAGTTTCAGCGAACCAATTTTTCTTGCATAAGAGATCAAGGCTTGGTTGTAACCGTATTCAAACGTACCGAAAGGATTGAATGTGTGATGGACAAGAAAGCGATCAGAAATATTGAAATCAAGGAGGTTAAAACCGAAAGTTCCTATAGTATTTATAGGATACGCAACAGATAGTGCGCCTTGTGAGAAATCATATATGACGTTCCCGTGTTTAAGGACAGCAAGTCCTGCGGGATTCCAAATTGGACTTGTTGCATCGTCTGCATTACTGATAAACGCATGGCTTAAGCCGAGACCACGGGTTCCGACTGCAGGTCGCAAATCATCCGTTACAATTTCAGACTGAGGACTGTTTGAATCTGATAATGCAAACTTTTCAAAAAGAAAAGCCGTGAACAAGATGAAAAAGATGGGAATAAAAAACCATCTTAGTTCACGGAAGATCAAGGTGGCGAGCTGGGTTTTCACTTTTGCCTTTGTATCTGATTTCAAAATGGAGATGTGGACCTGTTGAACGTCCAGTATCTCCTGATAATCCGATAACTTGACCTCGTCGGACGAAATTACCTCTGGATACATATATTCTGGACAAGTGTCCATAAACAGTGCTGAAATCATCTTCATGTTGTATTTCGATTACCTTACCATACCCGCCCTTTCTTCCTGAATATTTAACCGTTCCAGTTTTTGAAGCATAAACTCGGGTTCCAGTAGCCGCACGAAAATCTATACCATCATGCATACGGTAGTTCCTTGATATAGGATGATTGCGATAACCGTATTCTGAGGTCACAACTAACTTAATACGTAAAGGTTTGGCAAAACCGACATTCCAATTGCCTGGAATGAATATCTTTTGACCGGCTCTGATCCGCCTGGGGTTGTCAATGCCGTTTATTTGTTGAAGTTTTTTCCAATCCTCAATATTATACTTTCGGGCGATAGCGTATATTGAGTCACCAGGTTTAACGGTATACCATGTTCCCCCTGAATTTTCAGCCCCATTTACTGGCTTAGTTCCTACCGGTATTACTAACCTTTCCCCAATTTGTAAGCGGTCTATAGATGCAAGACTGTTGGTTTGTGCTATGGACTTCATCGGCACATCATACATTCTGGCAATTCCCGATAACGTCTCCCCTTTTTTTACTTTATGTAGCATTCCAATACATGAAGATGTCCACGATGCTGATATAAAAACCATTATTACAATGGTCATAATTAATTGTATATTATTTTTCTTCATTTGATTCCTTATTTGGTTATGCTTACGAGAAAATATCG
>VYFM01000023.1 GCA_009842375.1 Candidatus Poribacteria bacterium
ACTGGATACTGTGTCTGATAATCAAAGGTCAACCCACTTTTTTGATAATAGCACTGAGCGTCCGATCTAGCGTCCAAAAGACCTGAAACTCAAAAAATGTATTATAGTGGTAAAAAGGAACAACATACTATTAAGAATAATCTGATTATCGCCGACAACAAAGTTGTTTTACTGCCCCTCTTATGCTCCTATGAAGGTAGCATACACGACAACGTATCGCGGATACTATAGGATATTGTATACTAAGTAGTACTCAAAAATGTTGTATTTGTAACACCTTTTCAATTAAGATGTTCAGTTATACAGTATTTGTTGACGAACGCCTTAAACACTATAGACGCGAATTCAACTAAATACGTTCGATTATGTGCAACCTTTTGGCATGAAGGATGGTAATATCTGCACAACGTTCGGAATTATCTGCCGACCCCAATGTAATGGAATCCTGCAGCTATTGCTTCTTGTGGTGAAAAGACGTTGCGTCCATCAATGAGGATTGGTGTCTTCATCTGTTTAGCGAGTTTGCGCAGTTCCAGTTTATGATAAGTTTCCCATTCAGTGACAAGAACAAGTGCATCTGCATTGTGTGAGATTAGGTGTACATCTTCAATGAATTCTACAGAGATGTCCTTCACGGCTTGCTGCGCGTTGGAATTCGCAATTGGATCGTGTGCACGTACATTTGCACCTTCGGCAACGAGTTGACGGATAATATCAAGTGAGGGTGCTTCCCGAATGTCATCAGTATTTGGCTTAAATGCAAGACCAAGAATACAGATAGTTTTTCCTTTGAGTGTTTTCAAAGCATTTCTTATTTTTTTCACAATTCGTTTCCGCTGTTCAAAGTTGACTACACGTGCAGCTTCTGTAATTGGCATCTGGTATCCAGCCTGTGAAGCAACACCTAATAACGCTGCAGTATCTTTCGGATAGCAGCTACCACCCCAACCAATACCGGCACGAAGGAATCTACGCCCGATACGCGAGTCAAGACCAATCCCGCGCTCAATTTCTGTTATATCTGCACCAACATCTTCGCAAAGACCGGCAATTTCGTTAATATAACTTATTTTTAGTGCCAAGAAAGTATTAGCAGCATATTTTATCATTTCTGCACTATTCGGATCTGTTGCCATCATCGGGGGTAAATGGTAAGCAGCAGGACGTGGTAACCAAGTTGGAGAGTCAAATGTTTGTTCCAATATAGGCTGATACAAGCGACGTAAAGCTTCAAAGGCATCATCATTGTTTGCTCCCACTACAATTCTATCAGGATAGAATGCTCCTTGTAGTGCTAAACCTTCCTGTAAGAACTCTGGATTAGAAGCTACTGATATATTACCTTGAATGTTACGCTCTTCAAAAACTATGTCAACTACTTGAGCAACCCGTCTATTTGTGCCAATCGGAACGGTTGATTTGATTACAAGGGTATAGTGCTTGTCCGGATGACATACTTTGGCAATTTCTCGTGCAGCTTCTTCAACGTGACGTGTATCCGCCTCTCCATTTTTTTGGGATGGTGTACCAACAGCAATCATAATAAGTTCTGCATCTGGAACTACGTCAGCAACGCTTGTCGTGAAATGGATGGTATGACATACTTCGTCAAGAAGATTTTGAAGACCCGGTTCATAGATAGGGCTTTTTCCTTTGTGCAAAAGATTTAGTTTGCCTTCATCTTTATCTACAGCAGCAACATTGTAGTCAAAGTAGGAGAGCACCACTGCTGTTGTTAACCCTACGTATCCGGTTCCTATAATTGTAATGTTCATGTCCGTTCAAGTGCAATATTTCCTTACCAGTAATCGGTTTATTAATAGGAATTGCTAATATGAGTATGTTATCGTTGTATATTGATATCAAATATAGGTTATACCATATCTTTTATGACATTTGCGTTTCAAACGGCAGTATCAAAATTGAGTTCACGGAGGGACATTCTAAAATATTTTATTTTTCATTGTTAGCCTGTTAAGCTAATTGTAAACCTTCAAGTAATCCTACTTCGGTCAGAAACCAAGACACGATTTCACATTACCTCGGATCTGATATACAGATACCACATTACTCTGTGTGGATAACTCTGTCAAAGACATCAATGCTTCCTCATACTGTTGTATAGAGGTTTTCGCGTGTCCGGCATCCGAATGAATAGCATTACTATAGTTCAAAATGCTTCCTCGCATTCTTGTCTTTTGTCCGCTTAACATGTTTTCAAGTTGTTACCTAGTAAGACACAGCGTAAAGGGAAAACAGAGAGTAGAGGAAAGATTATGAATTAGCATTATGTGCCGATATACTTTCACACGAAAAGAAATGTTGTCAAAATAGCCATTCAAACGAATTCTTAAAAGTAACTCTGGGGATTTTTACACACACCAATCAAATCTAGCCCTTTATTTGTTTGTTTTTCTGTGACGTGAAAATCTGATACTGTGATGCTGGATATTAAACCTCCGTGGTTTGCGTTCATGAATGATTTTAAAACTTTTCCTCCGATGTCAAAGCTGAGTTGCAACAACCGCTTAGGAAGCCACCGCCGCATACTCAGGATATCCCATCTAAAGATCTGTTGGATATACTGTGCCCGAACGTCTTGAAATTGTTGTACTTTTTCACAGGCATGAAGGGCATAAAGCGTCACGTTTTTAAAATAAGTCGAAAGGAGATCGTGAAATTCATCAACGGTATACTCGCGTTCATGATAGGGCCACTCAAAACCGGTAGCACAACGAAACGGTGAATGTCGGTTCGGTGTGGAAATCAAAAGTATACCCGATTCCGATAGGAGTTTTCCTATATTTTCCAAGAATTGTCCTGGCTCTTTTAGATGTTCAATGACGTGAAAACAACAGATAACATCAAACGAATAGGAGAAGCCTTCTGAAAAACGTTCAACATCTTGAACATCGAAACTTAGGTTGGGCAGAGGATATCTTCGCTTTGCCTGCTGAATTGTTTTCTTATTTCTATCAATAGCAACAACTTTTTTCGCTTGTCGTGCTAGCAGACAAGCACCATATCCTTCTCCGCAACCGACATCTAAAACCGACTTTGCTTGTATAAATTGACTTGCATACTCATAAGCAGCACGGTATTGAGAATAAAAAGGACGATTCATTTTTTGTGTGGGGTCTGTTCGTTCAGGCATAAATGTAAAACTTATACAAATTTGATAGGCTCTTTTGATATGATTAGATCTGCGCTCATCTATAGTAAATTCACACAATTTCACTTCATTGTATCGTTGATGGTGGATCATTAGTGCGTGTATTAAGTACACGATATATCCAAACACAATCAACATTGTTTAGCCTCACTATATGTTCAAGCTCACGTTGAAATGGACTTTGAAACTGCAAAACTGTTGATGGTATGCCTTTTTTAGAATAAGTGTCTGTGGGCGCACCTTGGATCTGTTTTCCTCGGATGTACTCCACTTCATAATCAATATGAATATCCTGAGGTATTTCATCTTTTTTGAACCGCCAAGTGTTTCCAACGAAATATCTAGCTAGGTTTGTGCTAAACCTGCTCAAATGAACATTTAGGTTATGTGCATCTGGTTTTTGGTTAAGATAAGCTGCTGCGATATCCAAACCCATTCCACCTCCAACTGAAATATTTTCTGTTATCCACTTTCCAGATAAAAGTGGATGGTGGTAGGCAAGATAGTAAGGATGTAAACGCATTACCGGTACAATTTGTAAAAAGACAATTACAATGAGAAAAACAAAACGAACAGATCTATTTGAAAAAAGCTTTATAATGTAAATGCATCCCATTGCGGAAAGAAGACTCACGGCAGGGAGGCAAATTACAAGATAGCGAGCGATTTTCTTCGCGACAAAACTCAGTCCTAGAAAATAAAAAAGTACAAATAGAACTAGAATAATAGTGATACGAAACGTTTTTTTATCCTGGAATCTTTGCTTCCACGCACCGTACGTTGCTAAAACTGTAAATGGAACAGTCAAAGGAGCACTCCAGACAAACCCAATTACAAAATAAAACAAAAGCCCCGGATTATATCGGATGTCCCCTAAAAACACTTTTGGTAGTTCATGCGCGTTTGTAAACGCTCCGTACATCCGTTCAAAAACGTAAGTCGCTGCATAACATGCAAATGCAGCAATTAACAGCAAGCTACCACCCAAAATCAAGAGTTCTGTTTGAGTAAATGAAACCTGTGTTGAAAGTTTTTTCCATGACCATAAAAGCACCGCGGCACATCCAATGAAAAGTAGTGGTAACATAGGTAGATTTCCCAACTTGAATGTCCATAGATAAGGCCAAACGGTAAGTACAGTAAGTATCGTTGTTGAACAAAATAAAAGTACACTCATTAGTATTTCAGCCCCTGATATCCCTCGTTTTTTGGCATACCATAGCAGCATAAACGGTAGAAATAGAAGATATACCCCCGCATGACTTTTAGTCAGACATGCCAATCCAAAACAGATTCCAGCAAAAACAAGGTCGCGCTGATGCCGGAATTTATCTTCCAGATAGCAAAGCCATAGCAGTAATGTTAAAAACAAAAATTCGGCAGTTAATGCATCTGTGTGAACACGTCGGCTTTCAGCTAGCAAAAATGGTTGGAAAGCTAAAAACAACGTGCCAACCACTGCAAGGGGAGCACCTAATAACCTGTACATCAAGATCCCAGTCAACAAAATGAGTACTCCGGCGAGATAAGCTATAGGGAACCGAATACGGGCAAGCAATTCAGGTGAGAAAAACCTCGTTGTTCGCATCCAAACTTTAGTAAGAGATCTTTTATCGTACGCATCCCAAATAGCAGCACCACCTAGCCATGTCGTTGTTACCCCTGGATGGTAAGCAGTGAGAG
>VYFM01000523.1:0-4596 GCA_009842375.1 Candidatus Poribacteria bacterium
GTATTGATTCAATATAGGATTTCAGGTTATTTGGTTCTAAATTACTGACAAAACAATTGTGTAAAATATAGCATATAGATACAGATCCGTCAAACATATTCTGGCTCAGAAGCAGAAAGGAGACTAAATGGAATTGATAAAAAAGTCCGTAGATTCAGTAATAGAGAAGGATTGGATTGGGAGTCCAGTGTTTTTACGGTGTGTGCTACACATCGTGAATGAAACAATCAACCTGTTGCATCCCGCCGCTGAGATAGTATCACTTTCTAATGGATGGATGCCATCTAAACCACAATGTGTTTATGCACAAGGAGACGCAAATGCAACACAAATTACGGTAATGCTACAATATGTAGAAGGTCAAATGGCAGTATTGAGTGTCGACCGTGTTGATACTGAAACTGCAATAGATTTAATGTTAGTTGGTAATAAAGGTGTTATCTACCACGAAACGCCAATTGGTAGGCATTATATGGGCGGAACTCCACCTGAACCTACATTGTCTGGAGAACTTACAGATGTAATTGCTGAGGCACTTGCTACCGATCAACCTATTTCAGTGGAAGGATAATTATGAAAAATAAAGAGAAATATGGCGTTCTACTACTCGGTGGATACCGTACGCATCAAGAAAACTATGCACCACTTTTTGCCAATGACCCACGATGCAAACTCATTGGATTTGCTGATGAATTAGACGCGCCTACAGAACGGATCACATTGGCACGTTCCCTTGCAGAATCGTTGAATTTACCTTATATATCTGACCTTGATGTGGCATTATCACGTGATGATGTACATATTGTAAGTTTATGTACCGATGTAGAACGACGTGGACGTGTCGGTGCTAAGTGTGCTGAAACTGGAAAGCACGTATATCTTGATAAACCTATGGCACTCAATGCTGAAGATGCACAACAGATTGTAGATGCTGTTGTAAAAAGCGGTGTACGAACACAAATGTTTAGTAATATCAATAGTTCGTGGGCACGGACTGTCAAACGAGCATTAGACAGTGACGGTATCGGTGAACTTAAGGCTATACACTGCGATGTAATGTTTGCAAAGGGTCATCCGGGAAGTGCGCCTGTTAGAAAAAAACGTAAACAGAAACCCACATTAGAACGGTATAGTTTTGTTGAAGCGAAACCTGAAATGTTTGACATCGGTGTTTATGCTGTATCAATGGTGAACTGGCTTACAGGTAAACGTGTAGAACGTGTGTTTGGAGGGACAGCAAATTACTTCTTCAAAGAACATCACAATTGCGATGTAGAGGATTTTGGCGCGTTGGTTTTGACATTAGAAGATGATATTACTGCAACAATTGCAGCTGGACGTTACGGTTGGAAAAGTCACGCACAAGGTGGTGTGCGAAAAGTACATCTCATTGGCACTGATGCAACTTTGACCTTTGATGCTTCTGCTAATAGGCTTGAGGTGTTCGCTGCAGAACCGTCATTTGAACCACCGACTCCACATCCGTTAGATCCTATGGGTATGTGGAGCAGCACACAATCGGAAATTGGGATGACACCTAAACAACATTGGATAGATGTGAATAGTGGAAATGATGGACAACGAGAATTTAGGGCATTCATTGATTGCATTGAAAATGGAGTAGAAAGTGAGATGAATGCTGAATTTGCAGCACATTCTGTTGAGATTATATGCGCTGGTTACCGTTCTGCTGCAAGTGGAGAGGTAATTGATCTCTACTGAGAAAGGGATTGTTGAGTATTAACCACTAACACCCATGGCTTCAAGTTGTGCGATTTCCTTTAACCATGAATCACGAATCTCATGGGAATAGTCACCTGGAAGTAGTGATTTACGGGTGCAGTTTAGGTAGGCTTGCAAGGTTTGATATTTTCGTATTGGACCGATGTTTGGTAGAATCCTATCTGAAATTACCTCTATGATTTCGTCTACAGATAACTCACCATTACGGTTCTTGGCTGCTTCAAGGTCAGCACGGAGAGATGCAAAACTTGCTGCTGAGTACCCTTCAGTATGCGCCAGAAGAAGTTCAAATTCTCCCTCTGGAATATCACCACTGTATACGTTTCTTAGTGTCCACTGAAGAAAGGTTTTTCGGTCTTCACCTGTCGGATCAAGGACAGGTATTACGATGTCACCAACCCTACCCTCTCGACGCAAGTCTGGAGATAGGTTATAGATACGTGCTGTCATCAACAACCATGTGATATTCCCACGTAATTGCGGATCGGACATCATCGCCTGTATCTTCCCCGTGAGTCTACGTTCCGTTGCATGTGCATCCCTTCCAACATCTCCGAACTGCGTATCTGCCTCATCTACAAATATTAACACATTCACAAGTGCCATTAGCAAACGTCTCAAACGTTCAAAGATTACATCCGTTTGTCCAAACCACATACTGCGTATATTCTTAAGAACTAAAACAGGAATGTCCAGTTCCCCCGCAAGTCCTTCAAAGATAAAGGTTTTTCCACTGCCGATGGGACCACAGACACTCAATCCAGCGATAGAATCTTTACCAGTAGAAGTGATACGTGGAATTATCTGTGTTCTTAAGAAATCAATTAGTTTCTGATTTCCAACAATATCTTTTAAAGTATGTGCAGGTTTTTTAAACTCAACGACATCTTCTCCCAATTGTGCTTGAATAAACTCAGATACTTTTTCAATCACTATATCTGGTTGCAGCTTTTCACCAGAATAACATGCTGAAACAAGCAATTGTCTTAATGCTTGTAAGGATAATCCTGCAGTTAAAACAGCAAGTTGAGACTGTGTACCCCATAGGTTTAACTCGCTATTGGAAGGTTTTTGCGTTCTATTGAACCATGAAATAAAATGTCTTCGAGCTTCTACTTGCGGAGATTGAATCTCTACATCAAGGACTTGTGGTAAGCGAGAGATACGTGAGTTCACCAGACTTTTTGATTCTGCAATAAAGACTACTGTATCTGTGCCTTTCATGAAATCAGAATCTGAAATCCAATCCTGAACTATACTTACCCGTTGTCTGTCCGCTAAATTCAAAGTGCGGATTTCCCCTTCAGGAAGCAACATATCTGTTGCTTCAATAAGGATAAGTAGTTTTTCTTTTAGGAACTTTTTTCCAAGAGGACTGGAGGAACGAGAGATTAGACAGAATTGACGCAGCAGTTCAAGTGCTAATGTTGGACTTCCAATTGCATCGTTGAGATATTTTTCAAATATACCGTCAGAAGGGGTATCGGTTTTACCTGTTTTAGTCTGTGAGTCATCATACCTATCACCAAACGTGAACAAACTGGTTGTTTTGCCTTTTGAAGGTTCAGTATCTCCTCGCCATGTATTGAAGGCGTTTTTCACCTTCTCGCGGTCGTTAGCACGTAGAAAACGAAGTGGACCGTTCAATTCATAGACTATCAGAATAAAACCTGATATATCCCAACTCCGTGTGAGGAAGGGAACAAGTGGAATATAATCCTCGTCATCATTGTCTTCAACAAAAAATAGGTCGTGGATGTTGCCGTGAAGAACAATGCTTCGCGAAGTACCGGAATTGATAAGCATTCCAGTTTCTGTGCGGAATTTATAGGTAGGGTCTTTAATAGCGATCGTTATATCCTCCGTTTTCACAGGTCATATAACTTGTGCCAGTTTTTTCCATCGTGGAAGGAAACCATCAGTGAGAAATTGGTCAAGATGCCAGATATTCCTTTGTGGATCAACTTCAAAAAATGTCCCCATTGCCAATACAAGTGCATCCTTGAAACTATAATCGGTATCAATTTGTGAGAGTGTTTGATATGTATATAGGAACGCTGTATGAATTCGTAGAAAGTTTAGTGCAGCAAAACTAAACGCGTTGAGTTTCAAGCAGTCATCCGTTGTTTTTTCCCAATACCATTCTGGTTGATAAAATCGGTCAAGTCGCTCCTTACATATCTCCACAGCCTTATCAAGTATATCACCCAATTCTTGTTGTTCTAATTCCTTATCTGGAATGTTAAGGCTTTCGCAGATTTGGGTATGTAATCTATCTTTTATCTCCTCCGAGTTAACCCAAGATTGGAATGCTTCTGAAGCGCGTTCAAAACAATTCCGTAAGTCCTCAAGGGTCAAATCAAGTTTGCTTGGGTATTCCTTTAGCAACGAGGAACTCGGCATAAGATGTGCTTGCTCTGGGTGTAGTTTTAAGAACTTATATTCAACAACATCCGCAAGCATCTCAGCGAGAATCGGAGTGAAGGAAATGATAGACCTTTCATACAGTTCTGCGTCAATAAATTCAGTTAATTTTTCCGTATCGAGATTAATTTTTCCAGATGCGGTTTTAAGGAATGCATCACCAAATTCGCTTTGTTCACCTAACGCAGAGGCTGATTCTGTCAGGCATAAAGGGCGATTAAATAGCGACAATTCCGTATATAGCTCCTCAAAATCAAGTAAACTCTCTTGCCACTGATGTCCCCAAGTGTCGTGAATTAGATATTTATCCAGTTCTTCTATTGGTAGAAAACCGATCATCCGAGTAAGTGTTGTTGTTACCAAATCTACGGATAGTTCTGTGTCTTGTGCAATCTGTTCACGGAATGTTAAATCAAGGTTTTTTGCATT
>VYFM01000523.1:4606-4836 GCA_009842375.1 Candidatus Poribacteria bacterium
ATACTGGAAAGTGTGCAAACGGTTCTACCTGCCATATTTTACGGAGAAATTGTGAATATCCGAATTTTTTGTCGTCATGAAATTCTGCATCAGAATCATTTTTGGAAGATTTTTGTTGAAAATTAATATCAGTTGGAACTTCCTTTATCTCAGAAGGCAAGCAGAAATAGAGTGCAGAACAGGTTTTAATCAGTTTAACTTCACCAACATCAAATGGAGCACCCGGATAT
>VYFM01000362.1 GCA_009842375.1 Candidatus Poribacteria bacterium
AAAGTTACGCCTGTGGAGTCCAAGTAAGTCCTTCATATTCCTTCGGGAAGGAGGCCACGAGAGACGGAAGCAGGAAACGCCATTTAGCGGCAAAACTGCTAATGTGAGAGCGAAGAATCCCCCACGTTTTAGCGGGGGGAGTATGTCAATATATTTGATTTATTAGGAGGAAATGCGAATGACACCAAGTGAGGTGGTAGCACTTGCAAAAGAGAAAAATATTAAAATAGTTGACCTAAAATTCATGGACCTACCGGGGATGTGGCAACACTTTTCTATTATGGTTGATGAATTGAGCGAAGACTTGTTTACAGATGGAATCGGTTTTGACGGGTCAAGTATTCGTGGTTTTCAGGCGATTAACGAGAGTGACATGTTACTCTTCCCGGACCCCGCAACCGCATTGGTTGATCCTGTCTGCCAAATACCAACGTTGAGCATTACGTGTAATATCAAAGATCCGATTACTTTGGAAAATTACACTCGTGATGTGCGGCATATTGCACAGAAAGCGGAGGCTTATCTTCAATCTACAGGAATTGCTGATATTAGTTATTGGGGACCTGAAGCTGAGTTTTATCTTCTCAACGATATAAGGTACAGTCAAACCCAAAATTCCGGATTTTATCACGTTGATTCCGTTGAGGGAAGTTGGAATTCTGGTCGAGAAGAAAATCCAAACCTTGGTTATAAACCTCGCTATAAAGAGGGATACTTCCCTGTACCACCGTCAGATACACTTCAAGACATCCGTTCAGAGATTTGCCTAAAGCTTATTGAATCTGGCATTGATGTGGAAGTTCATCATCATGAGGTTGGTACTGCTGGACAAGGTGAAATTGACATCCGATATGATACGTTAACCACTGTTGGCGATAAAATCGCATTGTATAAATACATTGTCAAAAATGTTGCCCGTTCTCATAATTTGGTAGCGACTTTCATGCCAAAACCGCTTTTCCAAGACAACGGTTCAGGAATGCACGTGCACACAAGTTTGTGGAAAGATGGAAAAAACGTATTTTTTGATCCTCAGGGATATTCACTGTTGAGTGAGACAGCACTTTATTATATCGGTGGTTTGTTAGCGCATGCCCGTTCGTTATGTGCAATCATTGCCCCGACAACCAATTCCTATAAACGGTTAGTCCCCGGTTATGAAGCTCCAGTTAATATCGCTTACTCACAGAGAAACCGTAGTGCGTGTGTTCGCATTCCCGTGTATTCTAAGAGCGAAAAATCTAAGCGAGTTGAATTCCGAACACCTGACCCATCTTGTAACCCATATCTTGCATTCAGCGCGTTGATGATGGCTGGTCTTGACGGAATTCAGAATAGAATTCATCCTGGTGATCCGCTGGATAAGGACCTCTACGATCTTGAACCTGAGGAACTTGATGAGATTGAATCCACGCCAGTATCACTTGGCGACGCTCTTGATGCACTTGAGGATGACCACGAATATCTCCTCAAAGGTGATGTGTTTACGGAAGATGTCCTTGATGTCTGGATCGATTATAAGCGTGAAAATGAGGTAGATGCAATTAATATGCGTCCTCATCCGTATGAGTTCTTCCTCTATCACGATATTTAGGACATGATTATTGTGTGTAAGAACCCCGTTGCAAGGCATCACATAAGCGCGTTCGTTGAAATGGTGATACGCGTGAATTGGCTCGTAGTTATCTGTTTAATTTGCAGAACGGGGTTCTACAGCACATTAACTCAATATGCTTCGTAATGAAACGTGTTAAGTTGATGCCTTAATTCTTATGTAATAACGGATTACATATCCGTTGACAAAACAACCTTATGACTAATTAAGGCGAATCTCTGGATCCGCCAAGATAATCCTATCCAATTTGCGTAGGTATTAGGAGAAAATCCAATGATAAAATTAGAGTGTATTATTCGTCCCTTCAAACTGGAGGAAG
The DNA here is from genome assembly GCA_009842375.1 of Candidatus Poribacteria bacterium. GTDB lineage: Bacteria > Poribacteria > WGA-4E > WGA-4E > WGA-3G > MSPOR6. Next base: position 1,935 of record VYFM01000362.1, read on the forward strand.
TCAAAGAAGCTCTCAGCAATGTTGGTGTCCGGGGAATGACTGTCAGTGAAGTCCGCGGATTCGGACGTAGCCGTGGGCATACGGAACTCTATCGTGGTAGTGAATATACGATTGAGTTCGTACCGAAGTTGAAAATTGAAATCGTTGTCGCAGAAGAAAATGTTGATAAAGTCGCTGAGGCAGTCCAGCAGGCAGCATCTACAGGTAAAATTGGAGACGGTAAGATCTTTATCATACCGATTGACGAAACTATCCGCATTCGAACAGGAGAAAAAGGTCCCGCCGCAATATAATTCCTATTTCTGTTGAACATATCATTAGTAGGGACAGGTATTTATACCTGTCCTTTCTGTTTTTAGTCATCACAATTTGGATTGTTTTCTCAAAAATGTTGGCAGGTGCTTAATTCATTGTGCCTTTATATTCAACATTATAATAGGAGTTCCAAATTGTCATCAAGTCACCTAAAATAGACTAATAACGGTGTAGGTCATGATCAATTTCGCTTGCCCATTTGTCTATCCCACCGACCAAGCTGAGTACAAACTTGAATCCGAGTTGTTGAAGAAGACATGCTGCATCAAGGCTACGCATACCGTGATGGCAATATACGATAATCTCATCTACCGGTGTGAGTTCTCGGAACCTTCTCGGCAATTCACCGAGTGGAATAGACACTGCCCCTTCAATGTGAACCAGTTCATACTCCCATTTTTCCCTAACATCAAGCAGAACAAAACCTCTACCAGTTTCTATCATATATTTTAGTTCATGCGGATGAATAGTATAATCCTCTGGATCAAATGGCAGAATTGCCTCTTCTACGCTGGGTGCAGCCAGTGGTATAGTCTTATCTCGTGAGTTAATACTGACAGATTCCCAAATTCTGTGTAACAATTCTTTGATACGCTTAAACATATCCTGTTCTCATCCAAAATAAAAATTACTGATATTACTAAAAACTGATCGTCATGCCCAACGTGGGAACAATTGGAAATTGTGGTTCCTCTTCAATAGTACATTCAACAATCGCACCTGTTTCCTCATCTAACACTTCACTGAATGCATACTGATCTATATTGTTGTGGTTATATAGGTTTAATATTTGGAAGTACCACGTGAGTGTCCATCGCTTGTATGGACTCCGTTTTGTAATCCGAAAATCGAGGCTGTGATAAGGTGGTAGTCGGTCAGAATGCGTTTCTCCGAACTGTCGGTTGCATGCAGTGCCATCATCTATAAGTTCGTGAAGCAAGGGTGTTCTTGGATCACCAGTGTGAAAACGCCAACTGACATACAGATGCCACGTTGAAGTTATCTGCTGGCTACTACTCAAAAAAATAGAATGTCGCCTGTCGTATTGCCGATAGATGGTTGTGTTTCCCACTGTTTCTTCTGCAATTCCATAAGCGTAGCCGAGTCCCCAAGTGAACCTTGATGAGACGGCTTGTGTTGCAAAGACATCAAATCCTGTTGCATCTGCGGATTCAGGTGATGAAAAAACCTGTGTTTGACGACCAAATTCTCTAAGTCTACCTACAAGATTGTCAAATTTCTTGTAGTAACCTTCCAATTTGATAAGGAAATTGTTCCGGCTATATTCACCACCAAGAATGTAATGTGTAGACTGCTCCGCCAATCCAACGATTTGAATACCGTCCTCAACTGGTACTGACATTAGATCAACGGGTTGATGGTAGATTCCCCAAGCACCTCGAAACACTAAATTCTCCTTCGGACGCACTGCAATTGCAACACGAGGTCCAATCTCGTAGTTTTGAACATCTGGTCTTCTATAGTTTTGAACGACATAACGACCACCTACGTTGACAGCAAGTTTCGGATGAATTTGCCATTCATCTTGTAAAAAGAATTTGATGTCGTTCCCATTGTCGTCAATATCTGCAAGTATATGCTTATAATTATTTACACCTGCTATACGTTCCGAAACATCGTATTCATATTGTGCAGTCAACCAACGCCATTCAATACCACTTCGAATGGTGTGTTTCTCAAATACATTTGCTGTTAATTCCGCTTTTGTACCGATAAATCTGAAATCTCGATTGTCAAAATCAGTCTCCCTTGTTGTTCTTTCTTGGCTTGATGTTCCAGCAAATAGATAAATATCTGTCCAATGCGAAGTGCCAAATGTATGTCTCCATTTTAACCAAGCGGTAGTATTATCATATTGGGAATCCAAATTGTTATCCACGTCCTCTATGCGTATCCGGTTCTTATCCCAACCGTACAAGCCGTTGAGCGTGAGTGTATCCGCATCTGTCAACTGATACACAAGTTTTCCATAGACATCAGCGTATTGTGGCTTGTATTTTTCATCTATATCCATGAGTGCAAGAATGATATCCACATATCCTCTGCGTACTGACAGCAGCCATCCTCCTTTTTCAGTTAGGGGACCCTCTACCATCACAGTTGCATTGATAAGGTCAATTCCAAAATTAGCAGAGATCTTTTCTGTATTTGGCATCTTTGTTGAAATGTCAAACACACCTGACATTTTCTGACCATATTCTGCTGGGAATCCACCTATCAACAAATCTGAACGTTGGATTAAACCGAGTCCAACTAATGAAACTGCACCACCGAAATCTTGCAAATGATACGGGTTATAAAGTTCCATACCATCTAATCTAACAGCAACACCATCCTTTTCTCCACCACGCACACTGAAACGCGCGCTATAATCACTGGCGATGACTCCAGGGAAAACATGTCCTGACCGCATTATATCGTTATCAATTAACGGAAACCTTTCTATCTCCTGTTTTGAGAGTGAGATTTGCGGTGTTGCACCGTCATAAATTGTAAATCGTCCAGGAGTGACAACAATTTTCTCAAGTTCTACCGGTTTTTGGACCTCCTGTGCAT
>VYFM01000648.1 GCA_009842375.1 Candidatus Poribacteria bacterium
ACTATTACTAAAAGATGGAACAGACAGGTATGCGATAGAACTCGTTCTCAAAGAAATGTATGGTCTCAGTCTGGTTCGGACAGATACACCTGAAATAGATAGGATTAGACAAAGGCTTCGCAAGTATGTAGGTGAAATTAGTATCTTGCAATTTACCAACCAGGAACTGATGAGACTTATGTCAATATATGATAAATTCCCGCCAGGATTACATAAAATACCAAAATTAAAATTCCTGCTATGTAGACAACAACCCCCGTATGCAGGTTCAGCATGGATTGTCGCTGATTGTGTTGAGTATTCCAAAGGAACTTTTCTTATAAAAAATCAAAAGGAATTCCAACGTATTATCATACATGAAAAAGCACATTTCTTATGGGAATATGTTCTTAACGGTAAACTCAGAAAAGCTTGGTCAGAACTTGGAGGGTGGCAAAAGGATTCAACAAAAAAATACGGATGGACAAAAACAAAAGAACGAGAAGAGTTCGTTACAGATTATGCATACGCAAAAAACCCTAATGAGGATTGGGCGGAAAGTGTCGCATATTATCTTATCCACCCGAACCAACTTCGTTTATCTTCACATGCTAAATACGAATTTATCGATCAAGTTATGCGTTTGTATAGTGATGGGAGTATTCCATTCAAAAGACTGCAAAACCTAAATACGCGTTGATATTTATTCTCGACAGTTTATATTTGGAAAAGATAATCCTTACATTTACCAACAATAGACAGAAAGGAACAGCATGGATAGAATTAGAGTCGGCATTATAGGGTGTGGTGGAATCTTTCGCAATCTCCACTCTCCATACTACCATGAACCAGCAAGGCGCGCAGACATTGTTGCTATTGCAGACATCAACGAACAATCTGCTACTGAACAAGCAGAACGTTTTAACGCGGACGCTTACACAGACTATCGTGAACTTCTGGATAGGAATGACATTGATGCGGTTGACGTTTGTGTACATCCACGTCCACATCTTGAGATAACACGTGCAGCTGCTGAGGCAGGAAAACATATCCTCATGGAAAAGCCAATGTGTTGTAATGTAGCAGAAGGTGACGAAATGGTCAAAGCAGCGGAAGATGCGGGTGTTCTCTTGATGGTCGCCTATATGATGCGGTTTGATCCGGGATATATGAAATTGAAATCGCTGCTTGAGGATGGAACGCTTGGTACTCTACAGATGGCATATTCTAATCAGATAGGTTACTTTTCACCGGAACGTCATCCGTGGCTGTTTGTCAAGGAGGAGTCGGGTGGTATGCTTGTTGAGCAAGCGATCCATCACTTAGATTTGTGGTTGTGGTTATTTGGACCTGCTACATCTGTCTACGGTTACACATCACATGTTCCACTTGGTGGCACATACCCGACCGCTGATAAAGCCGTTGAAAACAATGCTGTGTTGACTGTGCATTTCCAAAATGGTGGCGTTGGTATGATGATGAAGAGTTGGGCTGCACAGGTTGGACATAGTGGCAATGGTCTGGTCACAAGTAATGGCTCTGCATCAGTTATACGAAACGGTGTACGTTGGAAAACACACGATATGGACTCTGCCGAGGAATTTACTGCCCCCATACCTGATGACGACTCCTATCGCAATATACCAGAAGCACAACGGAATCAACGCTATTGGGGAATAGCGGCAAAAGGTGCGAGCATTGATCATTGGCTACAATGTATTGCTGGTGAAGCAGAACCGACAACGCATGGACAGGTTGGCAGAGATGGCATAGAATTGGCAGAAGCAACCTACCGTTCATCTCAATCTGGTGTTCCAATATCATTGCCTTTGTAACAGAAAAGTTATTCTTTCTAATCTATCATACCAATATCAATGTCACGTTCTTCCAATGACCTTCTTCGTCGAGGAAGATCGCCAAAGAGGGGACGGAAATAACCTGCCCCTTCTGGTGATAGATGGTACCTATCTGCATCATAAAATCGGGGGTCGAGACTGCGACGTATGACATGTCCAGTATCATCCCGTTTCAATACTTGTTCAATCGGTAACATTATAGGCTCAATGCCGGCATCAGTCCGAGTGATTGTTGCAACCCCATTTACCATTCCATCTGCAAGTGAGCGTACAGCGAGTGATCCTGCACTAATAGCAGTATCTCGATCCAATTCTGTCGGACTCCCACATCTTTGCATATATCCAAGAATCAAAGCACGTAAGGCTGAACTGGGTATATCAGTGAGTCGTTTCTTCATTGCTTCCACGATAATTTCAGAACATCCTCCTGGCTTCGTATGTCCAAAGGCATCAAGTTCAGCCTGTGAAGTAATCATTAATTCTCCATCGTCATTTCGTATCCCCTCAGAAACAACGACAATAACATTGCCTTGTAGAGCATGTTTTTCTCGTATTGCTTCAGCCAACTTGTCGGGTTGATATGGTACTTCTGGCACAACGATAAGGTCTGCTAAACCGTAAGCAGCGGAGAGTGTGAGCCATCCAGCATCTCTTCCCATTGCTTCTACAACAATTATGCGGTCGTGAGAATATGTCGTTGTTCGTAAGTCCCTGACAGCATTGATTACTCTACTTGCAGCAGTTGGGAAACCGGGACAGAAATAGTTGACCATTTTTGAATAATCAACGGAATCACCTTCAGGGGGATTTATTCCCACATCATTGTCAATCGTTTTTGTAACGAATACTGTTGTAAATTGCTCTGAAAGTGTTGATCCTACCGTAAGGGTATCATCACCTCCGATCGGTATAAGACCACTGATATTCAATTTTTTTAGGTTCTCAATTGCTTCGTCTAACTTGTCCATAGCGATGAGGTTTGTCCGAGAACTCTTCAATATTGTGCCACCATGATTCTCGTCAATCATGTCTGGTGTCAGGGTTAGATAGCGTCCACCTTCAAGGACTCCCCTCCACCCTTGCATGAAACCGATAAGTTCAAAACCGAGTTCTTCGGACTTTAAGGCAATACCTTTGAGCGTAGCATTGAGCGCACTTGTATCGCCCCCTCCAGTGAGAACACCTATCTTTTTTCTCATTAAAATCTCCTATCTAACAAAATAAAAAATCATATTCCAAATATGATGAACAGACTATATTCTGAAAAACTGATATGTTTCATAAGTCAATTTACTTCATTACCTCAACCAGTACTGGCTTATCAAGAGAAAGTGCCTTCTCCAACATTGGTCTAAAATCATCCATATTTTCAACGCGCATACCGATTGCTCCATAAGACTCTGCAAATTGCACAAAATCTGGATTCACTAATTCCACCCCGATACGTTTTCCAAACCTTCGCAACTGACCGCGTTCAATTGAGGTATACTGATTATCATTCATAACGAGCGTAACAATAGGTAGGTCGTACATCACAGCAGTTGCAAGATCAGGACTTGTCATTAAAAACCCACCATCCCCACTGAGTGCGACAACCTTCCGATCTGGATATGCAACTTGCGCGCCGATAGCTGCTGTCAACCCAATACCCATTGCAACTGATATACCAGAAAAAATATAACTGCCTGCGGAATATGTTGGGAAATGGGAAAGTGCACCATATCCTGTAACATTTACATCAACGGAAAGAATAGCGTCACGCGGCAAGACATCACGCATCTCTTTCAGGATTCGTGGTGGTTCAATCGATGTAAATTGACTCCTAAGTTCCTGTAATCCTTCACCCCAAGAACTTTTGAGTTGTTCACTACTAATAGCATCATTCAACTGTTGTAGAACTAATTTCGGATTTGCACCAATTCCAACGGTAGGAGGATATTCTTTGTGAATTTCATCAACATCTGCTTCAATATGTAATAAGGGTTGTGGTATCTGCAATGACCAATTTCCAGTGTCACGATAGGTAAATCGTGTACCGATAGCAATTATCAGGTCTGATGCATTCATCGCTGATTGTGACACTCCATCACGGAAAAGACCGATAGAAAATCGTGAGTCTTCCGGCACCGAACCCTTCCCCATGCCAGTCATCGCAACAGGTGCATCAAGTAATTGGGCAAATTGCATTATTTCATCAGATGCCCGTGTATGATTAATTCCACCTCCAGAAATAATCAGTGGACGTTCCGATGATCTAATCAATGCCACTGCTGCTTCAATATCCTCAGAACTTGCAGCATTATGAACTCCATTATTTCGCGGTGGTATTGGTAGATTTATATCATCCTGTAATGCATCCGTCGCCAGTTCCATCAGTACTGGTCCAGGTCGACCGGAACGAAGTGATCTGAAAGCACGATTAACTGCCCCTGGAATCTGATCAACTCTGTGTACGATTTCAATATGTTTTGTCATTGGGGCAAACGCTGCTTTTTGGTCCAACCCGTGAAAACTCTTCTTTGGATCTTTCTGTGCCAAGTATGATGGGTTTTGTCCAGTAATCCAAAGCACTGGTGAACACGCTGTATATGCCTCACATATCCCAATGGAAGCATTATTAGCACCCGGTCCTGGTACTGTCATACAGACCCCGACATCACCGGTAGCGCGCGCATATCCATCAGCCATAAAAGCAGTTCCACCTTCATGCCGAGTCACATAGTGTCGAATATTATCCCGGTTGTTATACAATCCCTCATAAACTGTATCAAGATGATTCCCCGGTAGACCAAATATCACCTCAACACCTTGTGCTTTCAAACATTCGACAAAATAATTCCCACCAGTCATTTTATTCCTTTCAATGATTTAGTCTAATACGATGAAATACGCTAATAACACCTGTAAAATTGCCAACTATTCCATAGATTATAACCTTGACCAATACTTGCAAGTGTCCTTATAGAGTTTAATAAATTTGAAAAAA
>VYFM01000679.1 GCA_009842375.1 Candidatus Poribacteria bacterium
GGTAGCCCATAAACACCGTATCGCACTTTCACAATTTTGCCTGTGTCTACAAGTCTTTTCAATTCGTTTTTAATTGCTGTTGGTTGTCCCTCAACAACCTCAATTATTTCAGCTGTTTTATGATGCATAGATTCAAGCACAGTAATGATTTGTGAAGCAAGAGTCACATTTCGGAACGGGTCACAGTAATTATTAATTAAGAGCGATTCCGAAATGTGACTCTTGTCTTTAACATTGGAAGATATATCGGTTAACTTTTCTTGATGCTTGCGCGCTTGCCTTTCTGTACAACCGTAGACTTTTTGTATTTCAGCAAGTGTGTTTTCGCCTGTAAGGTCTTGAGCTTTTTTCTTTGCTGCCTCTCGTTTTTTGATAGCATTGCCAAGGTTTGCTATGCTTCCAGCAATTTCAAAATCTGCTTCGTCAAAAAGCTGTGTTTCCGGTCTATCTGTAATGGTTGGAATGTAGTGAGACGTGAAAATCATTATTGTTTTAGCAGATCGGACAAGTCGAGCGCGTCCGATTGCCTGTATTAATTCACTGATAACAGCATATTTCCATATTCTGCGGAGTCGTTTATCTTTATAGACGTCTTTATCGTCGCGTTCATAGTCAAGAGGTGTTTCGTCGTTTCCATAAAAAAGTTTAGCATTCCATATTATAGTGTGAGAGGGAATTTCTGGGGCAAAAAGTATCCATAACACATCAGCATTTTGAAATTCTGTGTCTAAGCCGACAAGTCCACCATAATGGGCAGTAGCAATAATGTTGTCATGTGTGTCAAAATCAGAGGCCTCTTCTTTCTGTTTCCATTCCAATATTTGTTTGTATGTGATAATGGCATGTTTCGTGTTAGGCGTGTTTCTAATTTCGTTTATCATTAGTTGCCATGTTTTTTCCGCCGATGTACTTAGACTTGCTGGCTTGCTGTCTATGAATTTGTAAACTGTAGCACGTGGGTTTCGGTTTGTCCGCAGTTGATAGGTAACACTTGGTGGTTTCCACTCGGTAGGTGGTAAGTTGTTCGTGTGTGCTTTGGGGAATGTGCGGGTAAACAATTCTTCGTCAAGCGTAGCAGACATAAAAACCGCTTTCCAAATATCATCATGTAGACTTGGTGGTAATGCAAACTTTAGCGTATCGTTGTGATATTGGATTGGTGCATCTTCTGTCCGCTTGTAGTGGTTAAAAAATATTATCAACTGGTCTAATAATGTCCAATTTTTCGGGTAGACTCTCGGCAATTTTGCAATTTTTGTCTCTGTTGACGCATCAAAATAACCGCGCGAAACAGCATTGTCAAGTGTCATTTCTTCCGGTGGATTAGGTATACCTTCTGCATTGTAGGTTTGTATCCGAACGTGCGTCATTTGGTAGTTTATTTTCGCTTTTACTTCATCGTCAAGGGTTTTCAGATATTCACCGATCATATATGGGGTAGGTTCGCCTTCAGTGCATATTCGATGGATTTTCCTTGCGAATTCTGCAAGGGGTTCGTTCTGCCATGTGTCAATCCACTTATCAAGTTGTGCTTTTGAAATTTCATAGATATTGAAAAGGTTTGCTATAGATATGTCGTCTTGCACTACAAGTCTTTGTTTGCCGGCGGAGTCTTTTAGGTAGGGTTTAGCAAAACCTTTATAGGCTGGGTTGGTATGCATTTCGGCATGTGCGGTAATTATCATCAACGCATTTTTGGAATGTATCGGTTGGCTGCGGTATCCATATTCAAGGCATTCGCTTTGAACTGGACAAGTTGCGCAGATAACTTTATACATATTTCCGCCTTTGCGTCTATAGGCATCGCAGCGTGGTGCCTGTAGACACGGTACTTCAAAAGGAAATCGTTGAGCTGCGTCTTTTCCATCGTTCCACTTATAGAGTAGTCCGCGACGGCGATAAACATGACTTTCGGATAGAAAGTTTTTGTTGAGTATTGCCTGCATGCGTCGTTCAAGATCAATTGCAAGATCATGATGTGGGACGTTGATTAAAATTGCGCCTTTGTCTTCATCTTCGGATAAAGCATATTGTTCGGTCTGGTAGTTTTTCCCCGTGCCTGTATCTGCGCGTAGCCCTATAATGCGTGCATCTTGCTCTGATAGGATTTGCCAAATACGATTTGCGGTTTCTGCAAGTGTAATGTGTTCTTCGGGTGTAATGCGATCTTTTCGCAATTTTATGGGTTTACGATAGATAGCAAGAGGTGACAGTTTGTCTTCACGTATCTGCTTTATTGTAAGTTCACGACTGGGTGGTATGACCCACCAATGGCTGCTGCAGTTGTGACAATATCCATTGACTGATCCGTTGTCGTGGTTGTAAAATTGAACAGCAAGCGCGTGTTTGTCTTTGTGTTCCGTAACTGGACATACTGCAGTAGGATAGACACGGGATCGGTTGTTTGTGAACGTAAGGTTCGTTACGTCTATCTCGTGATTCTCAACATTAATCGTCTGCGTGTTCTTTGGAGGCTGACTCGCTTTCGTATGATTGCGGGTATTTTTTTGTTTCTTAGCAGCGGCTTCTGGTCTCGGTTCGCCAATCTGATCTCTTAGATCATCGATTACCTCAAAAAGCGAGGTGTGATCAATTGTAGGTATCTCAAAAATGCTGCCCTCAACGATTTCATAACGCGCATCGTATCGCGATAACCCTTTTTCACCAAAGATTTCAAGGTAAAGGTCTTTACGTACTTTGCGATTTACCCACGTAGTGATATACTCGCGATGTTGGTTTGCTTTTGGGTGGATATATTCTGGTGTATGGCATGAGAATCTGAATCCACCACTCTTTGAAATGACTATAAATGGATTTGGTGTCAAGTCACATAGGCGCGATAAAATTTCCACTGTTATTTCGGGGTGGTCTCGGATTATCGCATATTCAAAATCAAGGTCTGTTAAGTAGTTGCTTGGTCCGCCAGTGTAGACTTGTATCCCGTGGCTTTTTAACCATGTCTGTGGCTTCCAGTCTTTGACAGCATAGCAGGTATACCAATTTTTTCCGCTGTCTTGTCCATAGCGTTCGGGTGAATTGGCGTGAAACTTGCCTTTAACATCATAATATCCACAGGGAATTATACCGATACCTGCTGTATTGAAATCTGCGGGGTTGCAGGTTCTGTCTTTTGCATAGGATACGCGATATTCATTGCCGGGACGAATAGTTTTGATAGGTGTTAATATAGGGTTATCATGTCTATTCTTACATTTTTGGATTATTTTTCCGAAATATGTATCATTTTTTATGACATTTTTATTAGTTTTATTGACATTTTTATCTGTTTTTGTTATCATGTTAGAACACCTCTTTGAAGGATAAAACAAAACACGGTATTTTTCATGGCGGTGTATCGGGTGTGGCGTGCTTGGTGGGCACGCCTTCCTATTTTAAATAAAGGGTCATGAAACTTCTTGACATTTTGCACGTTTTTTGGTATCATGATAAAAGTATCCTCTTGGATAGTAAAAAATCCTCTTTGGAAAATAAACTTTCCTTGACGATACAACATGCCTCGTGGTCAGGGGTATGATGGCTTGTTGTGATGTCATAATTAAGTCTTTGGGCGTGGGGCTTTGCCTCGCGCCTCTCTTATTTTTAGTTATTCTAACACCGTATTATTTTAATATCAATAAAATTACAGTTTATATGTGTGGGATAATGTAATCGGAGTTTCTTCTGGTTTCTAACTGTTGATTCTATTCCTCTGTATCTTTACTACATTGTTCTACCTTTCCTGGACTTATAAATCTGTTTAAGTCTTTTTCCACAGATACGGCATCCCTGATTTAGTAAAGCGATTATATATCGTCTACATCTAATACTTTCTTCAACTTTGCCATATTTTTTCGCGAAGGTCTCGCGATGCCACGTCTCCATGCTGAAACTGCTGCTGGTGTTTTTTTTAGCATTTCAGCAAGTTCCTCTGGTATAATTCCTTTTTCCTCAAGGATGGTATCCAGCCGCTTGGCAAATTCAGCATTTGCCTGTGGGTCTGCTGTGCTGGGTCTACCTCTTTTTCTTTTTTCCAGCATCGTTTACCTCCGATTGAAATGTGGTTATTTGCATTATACTTCATAATGAATAAATAGTCAAATAAAAATTAAAATAAAACCTGTTGTTTATATTACCTGCTTGTAAAACAAATTCTCTATTTGACTCAGCACTCACTCAAAGCAATCCGTGTCATTGATTAGAATAGTACGAATGTGTATCATACTGCTGCTGGTGCATTATGCCAAATCTGGACTCACAGATTTGACGGAATTGTGATACTGATTTGGTATATAGGGTTGAACGCCTTTTAACTCATTAGGAAATAACCTTTCATAATCGCATAGATTCGTTCACAAACTTTGTAAAGATACACTCAAGGTTTCGTGCGTTATAGACATAACACCGTTCAGCCACGTAAAGTGGTGTATATGCTGTCTGATAAAGGTAGTTCTATTTTGTGCATATCTATCTCTGGATAGCAACAGTTCCGCCACAGAGTCCACAAACGATATTTTGTGACATCGGTTTTACATTGTCTATGAGCGTTTGATCTTCTCCAGCGGTGATTGGTGTATCTTCTCTTTCCTAACTTGCCCAAGATCTGCGACATAATTTTCCAATTCCATGCTATATCTCCTTTCCAATTTCGGATTTTCAGGTCATTTCTGGTTGACTCTGTCTGAAATACTATGCCAGAATCGCAACATTTGACCTCAATTTGTCATCTGCCTGAAACTTCAATTGCTGAATTTCCGGTTCATATTAATGTTTGATGATTGAGATTTTGTTAGCACTCATGTTATGTCAATAACT
>VYFM01000181.1 GCA_009842375.1 Candidatus Poribacteria bacterium
AGTTATTTCTTTTGATTCTAATGGGTGTGTAACTACAAATGTAGGTTCTGTCTGTTGGCAATTCTCCCAATAATCATCTACCATCTCGGAAAGTGGTAACATCTTTATGTTATCAGTCTCTGCTACATGAGCAAGGTATGTGTCTAACAGTCCTAAAGTTTCCTGTCCTAATTGTGCAACATCCAGAGAATTGATATGTTCAACATAACTGAACCAACGATTCCACTTCACATTATCTACATATAAATCAAAATTTTGTTGTAGCAGAGAATTTATAAGTGAAGCTCTGAGATTCTGCTCCTCCTCTTTTAGATGTGATCCAGTATTGTATGGAATACCTGTTATATTCCCGGCTGCTGGCGCAGAAAAATTATGTTGGTCTGCGGAAGGATAAAAGAAACCGAATGGACACCCACGATCTACTTCAGCACTTGAACCCCTTTCGTCCCAACGATAACCCCACAAACCACGAAAACCCAACTGTTCCAGAGAATAAACTAACACACTGTTTTTCCATTCAGCACCAGCGATACTGGGTACCGCCCAATCCAAGGCATGCTCAATTTTGTTCCACTCTTTCCTGATAAAACGAGGTAATTCCTGACGCATTTTTACCAGATGCTGTGCTATATCCTCTACAGAAGCAGATGCATGTATTGTATTTATATTTTCATTTTGTATATCAAAATTTTCTTCAGATTGCTGCGTGAGTGTTAACCAGTTCGACAACCACAGAGACTTTATATCCAGCATCAGTATAGTCTCGTCTCCGTATTCTGTGTGCCAATCTGTTAAGTCCTTTGCAAGGAATTGCGCTGAATCCGCTGTTATTGCCCAAGAAACAGGGAGGTTGTGCTTATGTGCAATATTTGCTAACAGATGCATCGCATCTCGCAATTTCTGCCGATCTTCACCAATCGCTGTGCTTACAAGTCCATAATTTAACATTGCAATAACTATTCTAAAAAGACGGTAACACCCATTTCCGCATACTTTTCACGAGTGCTCGGATTACCGTTTCTAAAACAGACAGCAGTAGCACATCCTTCTAATTCTTTTGCGACATACTCCACACATTCATCTACCGATTGTAGTGCATGATTCGGATGACTTTCCATGCTGAAGGTTAAATCTGTTGGACCAAATGAAAGACAATCTACACCATCCTTAGCAAGTCTTCTGGCATGTGTAACTGCTTCTATTGACTCAATCTGCATCCATAGCATCCCATAATTATTCCACCAATTTGCATATTCAAGTCGTTCTGTACCTGCAGCATTTTTTCTCGCTGCACCACCCCAACTACGTATTCCCTGTTGTGGATAATAAAAGAATGCCACTGCTTCATCTACTGTTTCCTCTAATTCCACTTGTGGGACTTCAATACCAGAAGGACCGAGGTCAAGATAGTTACCTATGAGATATGCATTTCGTGTATGTTTTATTCGAAAGTTAACTGGAATATCTAATTCGTCTGCCATATTGCAAAATGCGACAAGTCGTTCTTCACTAAATGCGGCATGTTGGCTATCTACTGCGACAAAATCATATCCCCCCTTATCAACCCTTTCTGCGAGACTGTCACGTTCAATCATCATTGAAACTGAAACACCATAGATATGCTCTTTCTCGCGAATACGCTTTTTCAAATTTGTTTGTGTCATATCACTTCCTTCTTATATTGGTGCGTCTCTACACAAAAGGAATATAGAGTTAATACGTATTTAAATATCATAATTTTATATTTTTACTTATTATAGCATATTTCCTTAACCTATGCCAAATACTTTACACCCCCCCTTGTACTCGGGTGTGTAAAGTATTTGGCAAAAGTTTGGTCTAGAGTGTTTAATCCGAGAAGTTTAGCAGTTTTTTCTATCTGAATCACAGATTTCATGGATGACGCAGATATGTTTTCAATGTCCTCTCCTTGCTTTCAATGGATTGATGTTTATCTTATGAAACGGGATGCAGAACGCTACGACTCAGAAATCCGGGGAATGCCAAAAAGGCATTCATACCGTTGATTTGGCGTTCATCCACGTCCTCCGTGAAATCCGTGATTCTGACAAAACACATGCCAAATACTTTACACACCCCCTTGTACTCCTTTTGATTGAAAATGGTGTCCATTCTGATAGAATAACGGAGTTAGTCGTTTTGGGATTCAATAAACCTTCTCTAAACATAGACGGAAACTATATTTATCGCTTGCTTTAATAGTGCAAATATGATACAATTTAGATAAGAAATTAGGAGGTTGTTAACCCCCTAATTGAACACTAAAAAGTAGTTGCTTTTTCTGATGTTCCTACTTAGCGGAACGATATTTCAAGGAACGAAGATACCACTCCAGAAGTGGTTTTTGGCTATCTCGTTGATGGTAAATGCAAAGAAGTCATTATCAAGTTGTCAACTTGCACGTGATTTAGGATTGAATCAAAAGGTATCTTGGCGTGTAATGATGAAGATACGATCTGAAATTGCTAAACTGATACCTGACATCTCTGGAGAAACGATTGCAAACTTCATTCGTGCTAACGTGGATACTGAAAATGCTACACTCTATACCGATCAGTTCAAAGGGTATAACACTATCTATAAAGAGATGGAACATGAGACGTTGAATAGAAGTGAAAAGTGGGAAAAAGGTGGCACGCATACCAATACTATAGAAGGCTTTTGGACGTTTATCAAGCGGGCTTGGTATGGTTCACATCACCACTACTCAACAGGATACACGCCTCTATATCTCGCAGAGACGTGCTATAAGTATAACAATAGAAGTGTGAATATCTTTGACAAGTTCCTACAGGAAGCTGTCAAGGCTTGAAGGAAATCCGTATCGCTGTTTGCTTGTCGAACTTGCTTTTCAAGTTTCGTAACAGCAAAGGCATTAATACAAATCGTTCTCTGCATCGCTTATGCCTCCTTCTTTTAAGATTGCGGAAGGTTGTGCGATACGGACATTTTTCACTGTTATAAACGAGTGAATCCCAAAACGACTAATTCCGAAAGTGAATAATAAATCTCAATCAATTACTTCTAATATGTTCTGAATAATATCGTCAGGGTCAATTCCTTCTGCCTGACCTTCAAAATTTAGAATAATTCGGTGGCGAAGACTGGGTAATACAACAGCTTGAATATCTTCACGTGCTACGTTATATCTCCTGTCAAGTATTGCTCGGACTTTACTTGCAAGGATGATTGCTTGTGCGCCCCGTGGACTTGAACCGTATCTGACATATTGCTTCGTTTTTTCGGGTGCATCATCGGTTTCTGGATGTGTTCCCATCACAATACGTAACGCATATCTGCGAACATCTTCAGATATAAGTATTTGTCTAACTATTTGTTCCAATTCATATATTTTAGTGCCATCACATACCTTTTCTACTAAAGGCATTTCGCTTTGTGTCGTACGTTCCATAACTATATCAAGCTCATCGATTGTAGGATATTCAACCTTTAGTTTGAAAAAGAAGCGATCCAATTGTGCTTCAGGTAATGGATATGTCCCTTCCATCTCCAAAGGGTTCTGAGTTGCCATTACAAAAAACGGCAAATCAAGCGGACGGTGTTGTCCTGATACAGTGACAGACTTTTCCTGCATAGCTTCTAACAATGCTGACTGTGTTTTGGGGGTTGATCGGTTGATTTCATCTGCAAGGACAAGGTTTGCGAAGATGGGACCAGGTTGAAATTCGAAGAACTTGTTCCCAGATTCATCCTCGGCGACGATTGTAGTACCAACAATGTCGGATGGCATCAAATCAGGAGTGAATTGAATTCTCTGATACTCCAAATCAAGTACTTCTTCAAGAGTGCGTATGAGTAGTGTCTTACCTAAACCGGGTACACCTTCTAATAGTGCGTGTCCTCCGGTCATTAGACAAATTAAGACACCTTCAATTACCTCCTTTTGACCGACAATTCGTTTGGAGATTTCGTTATAGATTTTAAGAAATGTCTCTCGAAATTCTTCATGTTTTTGTTCAATTTGTTCGTGCATGTGTTTCCCTAAATTAGCAGGAATCTTACCATTAAAATATGTCGTCAATATGATAAGGATAAGGACGCAGGTTTGAATTATTATTTTATCAATATGACGTATTAATTTTCCATAGTAATTTTGTTCAGTATTTTATACCAATCCCATAGTATGACTGTACCATCCCTTGAACCACTTGCAAGGACTTTTCCATCATGAGAAAAAACCAATGTCTCAATAGTTTCTGTGTGTCCAGATAGTGAGAGGAGGTTTTTACTCGTTTTTATATCAAATAATTCAATTGTATCCAAGCAATAGGGCAATACATGCGAGTATTTTGAGACAAGTAGTATATAACTTTCTGGGGAGAATACCACCGTCGTTCCATCTGATGCATCTTCTTCTTGTATGTTGAGTTCACGTATCCTCTTTCCAGTGTGAGCATCCCATATATGTATGTCAAAACTCCTAATAGTTGCAAGAAGTGATCCATCAGGTGAAAATGCAACAGCATCTGCATCTTGCTTTAGTGTGATGTGATTTTGTTGATGTTGAACATCCCAAAGCGATGTATGAAATGTGCTGGCATCTTCTGTAACAAGTGTAGCTCCATTAGGTGAGAATGCCAATGGTGGACGTGTGATAGAACCTTTCGGTTTAAAGTATGCTTTTGTTTCACCTGATCTTACATCCCAGATATAAATCCCATTGTAAGCTAATGATGTATAAGTTCTAAATGGATTATCAAGCGATCTTTTCTTTGAAAATACAAAAGAATTTAGTGCGATTAATTGACTATCATGTGAAAAGGTAATCAT
>VYFM01000432.1 GCA_009842375.1 Candidatus Poribacteria bacterium
GCCTATCAGGACATGTCAACCAACATATTATTATTGTATCTATCTTTTAGAGAAAGAATTTTAGGGAGAAATTGTTATGCAAAATCAGATTAAATTCAGTTTATTGTTTATTATCTTAACAATGTTCTTGTGCTTCAATTCACTTTTCCTATTGAACACAGCTGCACAAGTTGATACATCTGCAAGTGACAACTATACTTTTGAGACGATTGAAGTTGAAGGTGTTGATTTTTTAGCGTTAACAGCGAGTAGTGACTTTGAAGATTATGCAGGCTACACGAAAAGTGCTGATGGTGAAAAAGAGGTCGCCTTCACACTTATTGATGGTGAGTTTAAGACGTATGATTTCGAGGGTTCACAGAACACTTATTTCTTTGCACTCGGTAATAATGGAGACGCTGCCGGCTACTATGAGGATAGTGAAGGTCTCCACAAGGGGATCGTCTTAAGGAGTGGTGTTTTGGAGGAATTTCTGTTCCAAGATGCTGTGCAAACAGAGATATACGGTATTAGTGATTCGACTGGGGCATTGACAGGCAATTTTACCGATGCTTCTGGTGTTCGTCGAGGATTCTCAGGAGACGAAATCATTGAGATTCCCGGGGCACAGGAAACCTATGCCGACTTTGTGAACTCAAGCGGTGGTATGGTGGGCAGCTACGTAGATGCTGAAGGACTGTATCATCCATATATACGTACCCCAACGGGTAGGTTTGTTTCACTTGAACTTGAGCTTGCAGCACAATTGGAATACTTTTTTGTACACGGAATTAACGATGCAAGGGTTGTCGTTGCCCGCACTAAACTTAAAGACGGTGTTCCGAGCACACTTGTTGGTACATTTCAGGAGGGACTCAAGCCATTTATGGTACCGGACAGCGTTAGCACAGAAGGTTGGAATATTAATCAGGATGGCTCTATCGTTGGATATTATGATACAGAAGATGGTCGGAGACACGGCTTTATCGCCAGACTCGCTCCACAAGTTGATGACGAACCTGTTGTTGCTACACCTACCGAATTTAACTTTACCTTTGAGAGTATTGATGTTCCGGGTGTAGATTTCCTATCGTTGACAGCAAGTAGCGACTTTGAGGATTACGCAGGTTACACACTGAGCACTGATGGTGAAAAAGAGGTCGCATTTACCCTAATTGATGGTGAGTTTAAGAGGTATGATTTCCCCAGTTCACAGAAAACACATTTCTATGCACTCGGAAATAATGGGGACGCTGCTGGACACTACATGGATAGTGAGGGGCTTTACCACGGTGTCATCTTAAAAAATGGAGAACTGCAACAATACGATTTTCCGGGTTCCGTCCAAACGGAGATATACGGTATTAGTGATGCAACAGGTGATCTGACAGGGAATTTCATAGATGAAGATGGTATTCGTCGTGGATTCTCAGGGGACGAAATCGTGGAAGCTCCAGAGGCATCTGCAACTTATGCCGATTTTGTAAACGCGAGTGGTCGTCTGGTGGGTAGTTATGTGGATGCTGATGGTATATATCATCCTTATGTGCTTAACCCTGATGCAAGGTTTATATCTATTGAATTGCCACGAGCAGCAATGCTTGAATTCTTTTTTGTACACGGTATCAACGATGTAGGGACACTTGTAGGCAGAACCAAAAGATTTGGAGATGTCGTGCGTACCACAATCGGGACATTCCAGCACGGATTAAAAGAATTGAAATTTCCGGGTAGTGTTAGCACAGAGGGTTGGAATATCAATCAGGACGGTTCTGTTGTAGGACACTACAACTCAGCGGATGGACGCAGACACGGGTTTATCGCAAAACCCGTTACCAAGCCAGTGAGTGATCATTTTGGCAACGTCTTCAACGTCACGTTGACGAAAGGTTTGAACATGCTTTCTTTGCCATTAGCCTCACCTGAACCGACGACCGCAAAGTCACTCGCTGGAATAGCGGGGGCAACAATGGTAATAGCACTTGATGCTGAAAACCAACGTTTTGTAGGATGGACCCCGAATGCACCTAACGACGGTTTCTCAATTGAAGGTGGACAAGGTTATATCGTAAATGTTCCACAAACACGCAATTTTGCCTTTGTCGGATCACGATGGACAAAATTACCGCAAGCAGCCTCTGCACCAACAATATCCGTGGATACAACCAAGGAGGCGTGGGCATTTATTGTAAGTGGGAACTTAGTCAATAAACCAGTTTGGGACGGTTACATGGTAATTGTTCGGAACCTGAGAACAAACAGCACTATCACCACATCGGTGCAAGGTGATTACTTCGCAGCTGCAACTGCTGACTTAGCACGACGGAGTGTTGTCAAAGTTGGAGACGTCCTTGAATTACGCGTCATCGGGACGGATGGAAATATTGAATCAGAAAAACTTCGTTTCGAAGTAACTCCTGAGAACCTTGCAAACGCAGTCCTGCATGTTACGCTTGATGGAATTGGTAAACCAGAACAGAATATGTTGTTGCAGAATTACCCAAATCCGTTTAATCCGGAGACTTGGATTCCATATCAACTCTCTGAAAACAGTCCTGTATCGGTATCCATTTATGATACAACAGGTAAGTTGGTTCGCGAACTTTCACTTGGACATAAGTCTGCAGGCTTCTATAACAGTCGTGGACATGCTGCCTATTGGGATGGCAAGAATACCTTAGGAGAAAGTGTGGCAAGTGGAGTCTATTTTTACCGTTTAGAAACACCATCCTTCCAACAGACACGACAACTTGTCATCTTAAAGTAGGTATTCAATTCGCATAGGTCTTAGAAGTGTCCCAGTCATACTATCGGTATAACTGGGACATTCTGTTCTATCTAAAAGAGGAATACAATGAATCATAAGATAAAGGTGATACTTCCCCTGTTTTTATGTCTGATTATCTGTTTCACTTCGCACAATGCAGCCCATGGTGTAGAGCAACCTATTCCTGTCCCTGTACTTATTTCCGAAACATACACCGAGTACTACATCTATGAGACAATTAACGTACCCGGTGTTGATTTCCTGGAAGTGACATCAAGCAATGACCATGGACATTACGCTGGTAATACTAAGAACAAAGATGGAAAACTTGTCGGTTTCACACTAATTGATGGAAAACTAACCACTTATTATGTCCCAGATTCACTCCAAACCACATTCTATGGACTCAATAACGCAGGGCAAGCGGCAGGTTTTTATATAGATCAAGATGATATTTCTCACGGTATTATCCTACAGGACGGTGCGTTAATTGAGTGGAATTTCCCAGATGCATTGAACACACAAATCTTCGGTATTACTGAAGATGGACAAGTTGTTGGGGACATCATTGATGCAAACGAGGTCGTTAACGGTTTTGTTGGAGAAATGCATTTTGATGTACCTGACGCAACTACGACTTTTGTTGATCACATTAATGCCTCAGGTGCCATAGTTGGAAGTTACATAGATGCTGATGAAATATATCACGGATTCATTAAATATCCAGACGGTAGTATTGCTGATATAGATGTGCCGAGGGTCTCGAACCCTGAATATCTCTTTGTTAATGCAATCAACGATGCGGGGGTTATCATATTCCGGGCTAAGGCAGTAGATGATATTGAGCGTTCTTATGTTCTCCATCCGAATAGTCAACCGCTTGAACTGCGATACCCCGGCAGTGTCGGAACAGTTCTACGTGATATTGACATATATGGTAATATAACAGGGTACTATGATATGCCTGACGGACGCAGACACGGATGTGTCGTCAGACCTACCTCAAAAGAAGATGCCGAGAGATTTAGCAACGTTTTCCACACCGAACTCACTAAAGGCTTGAACATGTTTTCTATACCTTTAGAATCCACCCAACCGATGACCGCAAGATCTCTTGCGGGGCTTGCTGGTGCGACAGTTGTAATAGCACTGGATGCCGAGAATCAACGTTTCATTGGGTGGACATCAAACGCTCCTAATGATGGATTTTCAATTGAGGGCGGACAAGGTTATATCGTCAATGTCCCACAGCCACGTAGTATAATTCACGTTGGTGCACATTGGACGAATAAAATAACTGTTGCTGCAGCACCGAACCCTATACAGAACTTACCACAACAAGAGACATGGGCATTCGTTGTAAGTGGTCAGTTAGTAGGCACGCAGAACTACAGCGATTATAGGATAACAGTTCGTAACTTACGGACAAACACCGTTATGTCAGCACAGGTACAGAATAACTACTTCGCTGCTGCTACAGCAGACCTGAATTATCAAAGTGTTGTGCAAGTTGGTGATATACTGGAATTGAACTTCACTGATACACATGGAAGTATTGCTTCAGAGAAATTCAGATTTGAAGTAACACCCGCTAATTTGACAAATGCTTTGCTGACTGTCAATCTTGATGGAATTGGTAAACCAAAGGGTAGCCGTTTATTGCAAAATTATCCGAACCCGTTTAACCCAGAAACATGGATTCCTTATCAACTTTCAGTATCCGGTCCCGTATCTATATCTATTTATGATGTGAGCGGAGGGTTGGTGCGTACACTGTCTATCGGATTTCAATCTGAAGGCTTCTATCATAATCGTGGACGCGCTGCGTATTGGGATGGCAGGAATATTTTAGGTGAACGTGTTGCAAGTGGTGTCTATTTTTACCGATTAGATACCCCATCCTTCCAGCAAACACGGCAGCTTGTCATTATAAAATAACTGAGGTGTGTGCATAAATTAATCGATATAGTTCTCAATCCATGTGTTCTTGGGTGATGTGAAGTTTTATTATCTGAACCAGGATTCACCAAATCAACGGTATGAATGCCTGTTGGCATTCCCCGGG
>VYFM01000148.1 GCA_009842375.1 Candidatus Poribacteria bacterium
CACATCACCTGTTATGCTATACTTTTAGATACTATAATTGCTCTGAGAATTGAACTGCAAAGGAGCCCTAATGAAGGTTACAGTTAAATACTTTGCCGTATGTCACGAGATGTTAGATAGATCCGAAGAAGAGATGCAGCTGCCGGAAGGTGCTACCGTCCAAACCATTTTAAAACGACTTGAGGAAGAATGGCCCGAAATTGCAGAGTTTTACGAAGTGATGCAAATGTCGGTCAATTGGGAATATGCCACAGAAGATACTGAACTGACCGAAGGTGATGAAGTGGCGTTGATTCCTCCTGTGACAGGGGGAAGCGATGTTTAAGATTACTACCGATGTCATTACAGGGGAAGAAGTGCAAGAAGCGGTGGAGGCACCGGATGTTGGCGCGGTGATTCTGTTCTTTGGTACTGTTCGGAATAATACTGACGGTAGACCGACAAAATACCTTGAGTATGAAGCATACCCACCAATGGCAGAGAAGAAGATGGCAGAGATTGCGGATGAAATCTCGGATAAATGGGGTATTCATCGCGTGGCAATGATTCACCGTGTAGGTAGATTGGAAATAGGTGAAGTAAGTGTGGCTGTAGCAGTGGCTTCTCCGCATCGCAAAGATGGGTTTGAGGCATGCCAATATGCTATGAATCGCCTGAAACAGATTGTGCCTATATGGAAACGCGAGGTGTGGGCAGACGGTGAAGCGGAATGGGTGAAACCGGATGCTGTCTTCTTTGAAGAACTGCCTGAAAGGACGTAGTTGGCTATCAACAATCGGTATATGATGAACATCAATACATATACCTGTTCCTGACTAAATGTGACTTGTCAATAGTTACGAAGAAACACAAAACCGATCGACAAACTGGCTAAAGATGTTGCTTCCCTTCTCAAATTGATCTAATGCCATCCATTCATCTACGGTATGCGCCTGTAAAATACTTCCCGGTCCTATAATGACTGTTTCCATGTGCTTGGAAAAGACCGCTGCATCGGTACTATATGCGACTGTATGCGGTTTCGTGTCGCCAGTAATTTCAAGTGCTGCTTGGATAATTTCAGCATCAGGCGGTGTGCGGACAGGACCGGCATTGATGAATAGGTCAAATTCTAACCCATGTTTTCCTGCTGATTCACGTCCCCGATCAATCCATACTTGAGGTTCATCACCCGGCATTGGTCGGTAGTTGATATTACAAACACTCTTCGGCGATGTGATGTTAGCAGTACACTCTCCATCACTGATGGTGATATTCCAATCTGTAAAGGGTGGGGTGAATTCAGAATTGAAGTATTGCGGATCAGTTGTCAATTCTTGATGTATCTCTCGCATTTCTGAAAGGAACGGAATGAGTTTTAGGGTTGCATTGTCCCCTTCACCGGTGCTGCTGTGGGCTGCGCGTCCGTGGGCAGTGACGGAAAAACGGACTGCACCTTTGTGTGCATAAACTGCTTTCAACTCAGTCGGTTCACCGACTACTCCGTATTGTGGAAATCCGTATTGTTTGAACATTTCGGATTTTTCTTCAACAGCACTTGCACCAAAATAGCCGACTTCTTCGTCAGCAGTGATGACTACATAAAGTGGGGCATCTAACTGAGACAGAGAATAACGGGACGCTACCTCGATCATACAGGCGACACTGCCTTTCATATCGCAGCTGCCACGTCCATACATCTTATCGCCTACAATTCGCGCTTCAAAAGGGTTCTCTGACCACCCAATCGCAGGAACAGTGTCTATGTGTCCGAGTAGTGCGAGTCCACGTTTCTTTGTGTTGCGTCCTTTGCGACCAATCAAATTTACTTTCAGCACACCCGCTGGGTCGTTATATTCCACACGCTCAACTTCACAACCGACAGATTCTAATGTGTCGGTAAGGAAATCCATGACTTCAACGTTGCTATTGGGACTTACGGTGTCGTAACCGATAAGTGTTTTTGTCAATTCTATGGCATTCATAGTTTCTATTTTACTGAATGCTGTGTAGTTTGTCAATTCCTTTTTGTCAATAATTCTATCTTGACAAGACATGATAGAAGAAGTAATATAAACACATAATCTATAATACTAACAGGCTGTTATTTTAAGATCCTGATCCTGCCAAATGTCCTGATATATACATAAGGTATAGACAAAAAATGCGAATTCTGCTAATATTGCAATACAGTTTCATTTTCATCTTGTCCCTCTTTTACGGTTTCGCGATTGATACTGCTTTTTGTCAACCACCGCTTACAATTGCGTTTGCTTCTAATATTGACGGGAACTGGGAGATCTATCTAACAGATTCCGATGGGAAGATGCCAGTCAATCTCACACTAAATCCAGCAGCAGATTACTACCCAATGTGGTCACCCGATGGGAGTGAGATCGCTTTTTTCTCAAGACGCGATGATAACCACGAACTTTATGTGATGCGTGCTGATGGCACAAATCAGAGAAGGTTGACACATCATCCAGCAACTGATAAAGCACCTTCATGGGCACCCAATGGTAAATATCTGGCTTTTAGTTCTAATCGTGAAGGTCATTACAATATCTACATTTTAGAACTAAATAGCGGTGTGGTAAAAAATATCACCAAAAACAAGTTTGAAGACGGTATACCTATTTGGTCACCAGATGGAACATATTTGGTTTTTCACTCACAACGTGAGCTAAATTGGGATATATACACTATTGATGTTACAACCCGTGAAGAGCAACGATTAACACATCAACTGTTGATGGATACTTACCCAACATGGTCGCCTGATGGTAAATATATTTTATATGCTTCTATGCGACAAGATGTGGATCAAGCGGATTTCGATCTATACTTGATGGATGCTGAAGATGGTGAAAATAAAAAAGCACTCACTGATACACCGACAGATGAGGCAGTTCCATCGTGGTCACCTGATGGTCGTATGATTGCATTTCAATCTGAACAGGATGCGCGATGGGTAATTCATCTAATGAATGCAGATGGAAGTGGACGGCGTGAACTTATTGACAATAATGCTTGGGCAGCACAACCGAAATGGCAGGTTCGTCCGGCAGGACTATCTATTGAACCCTCATTTTTACAATATCAACAATGGGGTAAACTTAAGACCTCGTACGAAGTCATCAATCACTAAAAGTGAACAAACGGCGCGTAATTCGTGCCGATACATAATACAAAGGAGATGTTTATATGCGTAACATAATGTATGTTTTGGGCATGTTATTATTAGTCGGTATATTAATCGTGAACGGTGTTAGTTATAGTTTTGATAGAGCAATTGAAGCAGAAATGGCTGACACAATTGAAGAGCCAATGGTAGTCGCAGAAGATGATGGAGCATCTGATGGAAAGTATGTCTGGATGGAAGGAGAACCATTAACAGGCGGTGGTGACCAAGGTTGGATAGAATTCAAGATTGATATTCCAACGGCAGGCACTTATGCGTTGTGGGGACATGTGTTCGTGTGGGATGGAAACAGCGACTCTTTCTGGGTAACGTGGCAACCAGCGGATCCAGATGAAGATGCACAGGTTACGAAGAATACAGAATATCGTTGGAGTATTGGAACAAAAAATGCGTGGCATTGGGATCGTATCAATCATTGGTTGGATGGTGGAACATTTGACCGGGAATGGGAGCTTCCCGCTGGGGAATCAACGCTCCGTATTGCTGTCAGAGAAGATGCAGCAAAAATAGATGTTGTTTTTATTACTGATAATCTCTCCGATAATGTAGATGAAGTTAACCCGCGTTTCCCAGGACCAGAGGATGTTACGCCAGTTGAACCTCAAGCAAAACTCACAACAACATGGGGAAATCTCAAATCGCAATGGTAGGCAACTTTACAAAGCACAATTCTGTAATTAACCTGCACCTTTTATAGTTTGGGATAACTATCCTGTTATCTCAAACTGTTCCCCTACAATAAAATAGAAAGGAGTTATCATGAAATACGGTATTTTTGTTTTTTCAATGCTAATTGTTTCAGTATTTGTTTTGATATCAGTTAGTTTTTCTGCGGATTTTGAACTTGCACTTGAAGCAGAATTGGCGAATGTAATACAGGCACCGATGGTAATTGCAGAAGATGAACAGACATCAGATGGCAAATATGTCTGGATGGAAGGTCTGCCTGCAACAGGCGGTGGTGACCAAGGTTGGGTAGAATTCATTATCAACCTCCCCGATGATGGAAAGTATGCGTTATGGGCACATACTTTTGCTTGGGACGGCAACAGTGATTCGTTTTGGGTAACATGGCAGCCCTCTGACCCAGACGAAAATCCTCAAGTTACAAAAAATACCGAGTATCGTTGGAGTATCGGTACAAAAAATGCTTGGCATTGGGATCGTATCAATCATTGGTTAGATGCTGGAACCTTTGATAGGGAATGGGATTTTGATAAGGAGGGTGAAACTGTATTGCGTATTTGGACTCGTGAAGATGCGTCAAAATTAGATGCGATTTTTGTGACTTCAAATACGAACGCTGGTACCCCTGACCAAGCCAAAGTTCGTTTGCCAACAGCTGAAGATAGGGAGTTTCAAGTTGAAGGACTATCCGTTGAAGCGAAGGACAAATTGACCACCACTTGGGGTTCACTGAAACAGACGTATCGCTAAGAAAAGTTGAAAATGACCTGTCCCAACTTGATAACCTATATGGAAATGCACCCCATTTTATGTAATCTAAAAATGTTTGATTAAGGAAAAGGGCTTTAGGAGTCCTTTTCCTTATATAACGATTGTTTATAAAATAATAGGTCTGTTCACGATAGTGATGAACTTCCCATTTATCAAACCCACGTTCAATTT
>VYFM01000594.1 GCA_009842375.1 Candidatus Poribacteria bacterium
TAAAAAATGCCAATGGGTAGTTATATTGCTACCTGTTATAAGTTTATTTATATCTGCTTGTGGGAGTGATGACGATGAACCTGATCCCGATGTTTCAGAAAAAATAGAAGTTCCTCAAGCGTATGTCTTTGACAGCCGTTTTGCGGAAGGTGAAAGCAGTGTTTCCTATTCTGGACAGGTTGTACGTAACCTACTACTGCAAGACCTAAAAGCATTCACTGATAGCGTAGGAAAAGATGGCGCAAGATCTGTTAACGTAGACGAAATGCTACAATTCTATGCTTATGATGATGCCATGAACTTGAAAACATTAACGACTACGGGAGGAATACCCGCTTTAGAAGACCATTATTCCGCGCTTTCGACAGGGAAAAATCTGGTCGGTAAGATTTCAGCTGATCCAGCCATTGGATACAATATGCCTGCTGATGAATTGGTGCGGGAATGGTTCAAGCAAATTGCTGAGAATTCTCAGGATTCAAACAAACTCGGCACATCAATGGCTTACACAACCGATGACGGTGTTGACATGTCACAGATGATTAATAAAGTGCTCATTGGTGCAGTACCATATTACCAAGCCACTGGAGTCTATCTTAACAGTCTGCTCGAACGGGACAACAGTGAAGCACGAGATGGAACAGATCCTTATACTGCAATGGAACATGCATGGGATGAAGCATTCGGATACTTCGGTGCTGCCCGCGACTATGCGCGTTATTCCGATGATCAACTTGCAGGAAGTGTTGACGACTTCACCTTTGATTCTAACGGTGATGGCAGTATTGACTTCAAATCGGAATATAATTTCGGGCTTTCAAGAAATGCTGCTAAACGTGATAAAGGTGGCACTGGTGTGAATCTCACCCAAGATATCTTTAATGCTTTCCTTGCTGGTCGCACCGCTATTACCAATCAAGGTTCAGTTGAGGAAATCAGCGCACACCGACAAGCTGCAGCAGAGGGTATGGAGAAGGTTATTGCCGCAACAGTCGTCCACTACATCAACGATACATTAAGTGATATGTCTCAATTAGGCACTGCCGATGAAAACATTGCTAATTTGAACAAACACTGGGCAGAAATGAAAGGTTATACTGTTGCTTTGCAGTACAATCCTTTCAAGTTAATCAGCGATGGACAACTCCGTGAATTGCATGGTATCATGGGAGAGGCACCCCAATATCATCCACCGGGTAGTAGCGAATACGAAAAACAAGTTTCCTATTACGAACGCGCCAAAGTTGTCCTACAAACAGCATACGGATTTTCCAGTGAGAACATGAAAAACTGGTAAACATTGCTGTCAGATGAATAACACTTTTGTAGATTGAGTAGGTGGAAGAAATGGAGGATTAGGAGAATTATCTCTTAATCTTCCATCTTCCAATTTTATTACAGAACGTAGAAATGTGGAGACAATTTCAATCTTCAAATCTTTTCTATGCAAAATACTACTCAGTGTTCTGCATGTGTATTGTTTTAGTTAGCTGTATAGGCACGCGCCTGCTAAGCACAATCTACTATATTGAGGACTTAGACAGTCTCCGCTTTGCGCTGAGTATGGTAGAATACGATGTTGCTAAGTTGCAACCGCACTTTCCAGCATACCCAGTTTTCTGTTTTGTTGCAAAACTTCTCTATTCACTCATTCGTCGTTATGCCTTAGCATTTTCATTACTCGGTGGTTTGTCCACATTCTTCATAATTTTCTTTACTTTAAAGATAGCAAAAATAGAATGCACCACAATATTAGGTAAATTTACAATATTTGCTATATTTATGAACCCTCTATTGTGGCTGATGAGTAATCGTTATATGCCTGATGCTATGGGAGTTGCTTGTCTGTTAGCAAGCCTTTACTTGACAACTGCACAAGTGGATAATAATAAGGGAAAGTGGTGTTTTAACACTATTGGGTTTTTCCTAGCGGGGATTTTACTCGGAATACGCCTTTCGTATCTACCACTGTTACTACCTGCTTTAGTGATACGATTATTAAAACATCCAAATAGACTAAAGTATATCGTTGCGGGAACTTTCGGTATTCTGGTATGGTTAATTCCATTATTATGGATTACAGGATGGGGGCCACTAATAACCGCTGCACAAACACAAAGTCAGGGACATTTCTTAGACTTCGGTGGTACTGTTTCCACAAATCCAGGATTGTTGTTCCGTTTCACAAAACTTATTGAGAGTGTATTTGCAGGCGGACTTGGACTCTATTGGATTGGTCGTCATCCCATTACTGTCTGCACAACTATCACCTTAATTGCGGTTGTTGTCCTTTCTAACTGGCAAACAGTTAGACGATGGTTTATTGAAAAAAGACCTGTTGACAGATTACTAACCTTAAATCCAATTATTCTGGGTTGTGTCTTTTATCTTGTCTGGATTTTCTTAGCACAGAACATTATACATAAAAGCAGACACGTATTACCTTTGTTACCCTTTTTAGCAGTGGGTATTGCATTTTCTTGCAACCGAATTGTGGCAGTTCAAAAGACAAAAACCACAACCAATAGCAAACTGCACCGAATGATATGTCCATTCGCATGGGGTATTGTTGTCATCTTTTTCATAAGTTATAGTTATGTTTCGCTATACACCGTTGTACAACATACAAAGCCAACAGCAATTGCGCAGATACATAAATATTTATATAATAAACAAAATCAAGAAGGTAATAAACTGCAGATTGTATCTGTACCGTTGATTACATACTATATGGCTTCCCAAGCATTGGAAGCGGAATATATAACGGTAAAAAGTGAAGAAGACTTTGTTCAACTTGATAAATTGGAAACTGGAATTATCTCCATAGGAAGCCCGTTACCCAATCGTGTCCCCAAAGTAGAAAAGATATTCTACCATAACCCGTATGTAAATCGAATGTGGTCAGAATTACCGTTGTATGAATATTGAGACCGTATAGGATGTATCTCAATTTCAGTTTGTGAGGTGTAAAACGTGATGGAAACCGCTGATATACATATCCTCGGAGGTGGTCCAGCTGGATTGACAACTGGGTATTACGCCAAGAAACAGTCCCTCAATTTTCTCATTTATGAAGCGGGAGCGAATGTTGGTGGGAACTGCCGTACGCTCCAATTGGATAAATTCCTATTTGATACTGGTGCACATCGCTTTCACGACAAAGACCCAGTAGTCACGGTAGAGGTAAAACACCTTCTCGGTGATGATTTACTCCGAGTTGAGGCACCAAGTGAAATCTTTTATCAAGATAAGTTTTATCGGTTCCCACTTATCATGAGTGATCTGGTGAAAAAACTTGATACTAAGACTTTACTAAAAATTGGGTGGGATAAACTACGTACCAGCAATAGAAAACAGGAACATAATTTTAAAGAACTTGCCCTCAACAAATATGGGAAAACATTAGCGGAACGTTTTCTACTAAACTATTCTGAGAAGCTTTGGGGATACCCAACAGACAAACTCTCTACAGCGATTTCAGGTAACCGACTCAAAGGGTTAGACTTTCGCAACTTCCTCCGTTCAACTGTTTTGGGGACTCCGAAAAGTCCAACACACTTAGACGGCTCCTTCTATTATCCAAAACACGGTATCGGTATGATCCCTGATAAACTGTGTGAATTTATCGGAAATGAACGAATCAAGTACAACCACAAAGTGAGTCGTTTAATCCACAAGAATGGTAGGATTGAGAAGGTAGTTTTAAACGCGAATGTTGAAACGCAGGTTTCTACTGTGATTAATACACTTCCCTTGACCCTTTCTATGCAAATCTTAGAACCAGCACCACCACAGGAACTGCATGCCATCGTCAACACAATTAAATATCGCAACCTAAGATTATGTGTCTACTGTCTGAACAAAGATTCTTTTTCTCCCAACGCCTCACTCTATTTTCCGAGTGATGAATTTCCGTTTACGCGTTTGTATGAACCCAAAAACCGCAGTCCTTACATGGCACCGGAAGGACAAACGGTAATCGTGCTTGAAATACCTTGCTTCAATGAAGATACCTTTTGGAAAATGTCAGAGGAAGCACTACACTCTAAGGTCTGGGAAGCATTGAATCGAGTCAAGCTGCTAAATACTGATGAGATCATTCATTATCAAACCTATAAGCTACCATTTGCTTATCCTGTACTTGAGGTTGGATTTGAAGAAAAAGTAGGACACCTCGTCAGTTACTTTGAGCAATTTGAAAATATGTATCTTACAGGGAGAAGTTCACTTTTCCAATATCTACATTTACATGATTTATTTAAGTCGGGGAGGGAAGTAGTAGAACAGATTGTGCATGGATAATAATACAAATTCTAATAAATTATATATCATTTTGATATTCGTTAAATAATCATACTTTGTAGTATTCTGAATAGTGGTTTTCGTGTATTTTCTCAATATCTCGGTGAGTTTATTCTGCATCTCTTTTATTGAAGCAAACACATTATGAAACAACTTTGTTTTGATGTCTTGTCATAGTTTTTCAATAGGGTTCAACTCCGGACTATAAGGTGGCAGAAAAAGTAAGATCACATTGTCAGGGATCCGTAGTGTTTTCGCTTGATGAAACGACCATTATCAAGCACAAGGATATTCAGAGACGCAGGATAGACTTTAGCAAACTCATCAAGAAATATTTAAGGGATTTGGACATCAAGTATTGAATTTATTTATGAATCGGAAGAGAGTCGGTTGTCCGAACTACTAATTGCGAATTATAGTGAAAACCATAATTACTTGCATACAATTGTAGCGTAACCTGTTAGGTTGCGGACACTCTGCACAAACTGGAAAGTT
>VYFM01000318.1 GCA_009842375.1 Candidatus Poribacteria bacterium
CTACAGTTTATTATGACGATTTATCAATTAGAAATGGTATCACATAACAAATCTGAGGACAGTATCAATTTATTTCCCAACAAATTTGGATAGACATCATATTGTGTTGTCATCATTAAAATCATGAGGAATACTTACATCCAACACAATTATCAAACTCACGTTAAAAATTAAGAAACACGTTTGCATTTTGCTTAGAATATAATTTCACAGACCTATGGAAAAGTAGGAGTAATCATAAAATGATTGATGTATGTTTTTTTGCTGATGAAGTTTCAAGAGATGATTTTGAAGAAGCCATCAAACTTGGTGTTGAAGCAGGTGCGACTACTGTTGAGGTGCGCGGTGGTGTATGGGGTAAACACGTAACTGAAATTGACAACGACGATGTAAAACGTGCACAAGACGTGCTAAGTTCATACAATGTCTCCGTAGCAAGCATCGGTTCACCCTTCGGTAAATGTCCTATAGACATTCAACAGGAATATGAACGACACCTACGACATTTTGATCGCATGGTTGAACTTGCACATGCGTTTGATACTCAAATCATACGCGGATTTGCATTTTGGAATCCAAATCGAAGACTCAAAGAGTCTACGCGACCCGATATTAATGACTACTTAGAACAGATTGCAGAAAAACTTGCCCCTGTAGTCCCAATTGCAGAGGATGCAAACGTAGTCCTTGCATTTGAAAATGAAGACGCGACACTTGCAGGTAGTTGTGAAGAAACGCGTGCAGTCATTGATGCTCTTGGTAATAGTCCTGCTCTCGCTTCATGTTGGGATGTAAATAATGGGATAAACTGCGGAGAAATACCGTTGCCAGACGGATATTCACATATCAAAGGACTCGTACGCCATGTGCATGTAAAGCCAAATCGCGAGAAGAATCTTGATCCTATTAGAGATACAGATTTACGATATGAACAACTGTTAAGAACATTGTTAGAAGACGGATTTACGGGTGCTGCAAGTATTGAACATTGGGGGAACCCAGAACAGATGTTAGATGGCATCCGCCAACTTCGTGCAGTTGTGGACGCTATGTAACAATTTTACTAAATAGGAGAATATTGATATGCAGTTGAAACCTGATACACCGAACCTGAATTGGCAAGGTGTTGTATCCACTGAAAAAATAGATGATTCCATTATGCCGTGGCGAACACCCCATGAGATGCATGTGTTGTTTCCCGATCCGTTGTTAGAACGTTCAGCAATGCCAGCAGGTGTCCGCATCAGTTTTCGAAGTAATACAACACGAATCTCGGGGAGTATTGTTGAACAGCGCGAATCTGGAATGCTTGATCTATGTTGTGATGGAGAGTTCATTACATCTTATGATTTGAAAGGGACGAACAGTTTTGTCTTTGAGAATTTACCTGCTAAGGAAAAAATAATTGAATTATGGCTTCCTCAATTTGGTAAGTTTCAACTTCATCATTTAGATATTGACGATGATGCAACAACAGAACCTTACATTGACAAACGTCCCAAATGGATCACTTATGGAAGTTCTATAACGCAATGTCGTTCCGCAGCATCACCAACACAGACGTGGCCAGGAATTGTGGCACGTAGTAATAATTACAACTTAACCTGTCTTGGTTATGGAGGACAGTGTCACCTTGATTCTATGGTAGCACGTATGATTCGCGACCTACCTGCAAATTATATCTCAATGTGTCTCGGTATAAACATACAAGGAGCAAACAGTTTAGGACCTCGCGCATTTCGTCCTGCTATTATTGGGGCAGTGCAGATTATCCGCGAGAAACATTCGGATATTCCGATTGTTCTGATGTCCCCAATCTATTGTCCGAACAGAGAAGAAAACCCAAACGCAGTCGGTTTCAATTTACAGAAAATGCGTGAAGAGGTACAAGCAGCAGCAGAAGCACTCAAAACTTACGGTGACGACAATATTCATTATGTCAGCGGTTTAGATGTCTTCGGTCCCGACTTAGTAGACCTGCTTCCTGATAATTTACATCCTGATGCTGAGGGTTATAGAGTCATGGGTAACAACTTTGTAGAAGTCGTTGCTAACAAGTTTTTCGTAGAATAAATATTATAATTGAGAATATGGGAGAGAATATATGAAAACGTACCGGGCAGCAGTAATCGGTTGTAGTCGGATGGGAGCATTCATTGATAACGAAGTTCCTGATTACGAAGCAATAAAGTTACCCTATTCTCACGCAGCAGGCTTTTTTGCTGAAGACCGTACCGATTTAATCGCCTGTGCTGATTTACGTCCAGAAGTAATGGAGCAATTTGGTGAACGATATAATGTCCCAAAAGAAAATCAATATACTGATTATCGCGAGATGCTTGAAAAAGAACAACCGGATATCGTCAGTGTTGCCACCCAACCCGAACATCGTGCAGAAATAGTAATCTATGCTGCAGAACACGGTGTAAAAGCCATCTACGCAGAAAAAGCAATGGCAGCTTCTATGGATGAAGCAGCAGCAATGGTTTCAGCGGTAGAGGAAAACAACGTTGCATTTAACCTCGGAACTAATCGTCGTTGGCATACAGGTTTTGATAAAATGAAAGAGGTGATCGATAGTGGTGAAATCGGCAAGCTACGAACACTGATTATCTATTCAAATGGAACGCTATTTAATGCGGCAAGTCATAACCTTGACCTAATCTTACGCCTGAACAGTGATGTCCCTGCAAGCGGAGTTACTGGTTACCTTCCCCAAGGTGATTCAGTTTTTAACGGAGATGTGTTGAATGCTGATCCGTCTGGAGCAGGAACTATCTACTTTGAAAACGGTGTAACGGCACATGCACTTTTAACTCCCCGCAGCAGTGAATGGGAAGCAATTTGTGATGGCGGAACTGTCACATGTTGGAACAACGGTTGGCAATGGCATCTTCGTAAAAATCAAGATGTACCAGGTTGGAGAGCCTGTAAAGTTCCCGATACTTTTCCTAAGTTTGAACGGACAAGTAGCACAGCAAATCTTATAAAAGACCTAATCCATTCATTGGATACCGGACAACCAACGCGCGGCGGTGTCCGATGTGCTTACGCAAGCACAGAACTTATTTTTGGCATTATTGAATCACATCTACAAAATGGCAAGAGAATTGAACTCCCTTTAACAGACTCAAAAATCCGTTTACAAAGAAACCCAACAGCAAGACGACCACGGTTCAACTAACCACAGTTAGAATCAAATCCACATACTCGCACATAAACCTTTGTTGAGACTTCAAACCGTATAACTTAGTTAGTATCAATGGGAGGAATTCACGATGAGATTTACAGTTTTCTGTTTAGCTGCTTTGATCGTTCTATTGATTATACCGACAGTTTACGCAGTTCATGACGAAGAAAAAGGACCAGATAAATTTGGTAGGTACGAATTCAAGGAACAAGACATCAAAGCAGCAACGGATGCTTGTGATGCTGGTGGTAAACCTGGTCCGGAATTTGTTCCAACGGTTCGGGATGAACAACCAAACTTAGCATTATTAAAAGATACTAAACCTGAAGCATCTTCATTATTAGGTGGTTGGTGTCCTCACCGACACTGCACCGAATACCTAAATGATGGATTCTACAACAACTGTCGTAGCTGGATTATTGGCACGATACCCGGTTGGGCACAGATTGATATTGGTGCTGTAGCAAATGTTAACAAGATCTACTTCGGTAGTGACCATTCACAAGGTTTCCTTGACCGAACAACGGCTGATTTTGATATCCTCGTTGCTACAACAAAGGCAGATGCCGACTCAAATGCAGAAACATGGAAAAAGGTTTATACACACGATGGTGCCCCGATTAGTGAAACTACTGAGATTACTTTTGACGATGTAGATGCACGATGGTTGCGTATCCATATTCGTTCCAATAACGGCGCACGCATTGATGAAATAGAAATATATGGTGGTTCTGATCCAATGGAAGTGGAACCAACTGATAAACTTACAACAGTCTGGGCACAAGTAAAAACTAAAAAATACTAACATTATGAGAGGAATTAAAATGCGTTATGTAATCTGTTTGATAATGATTCTGTGTATTAGCACAGTTTCTGCAGAAATTCTGTTTGAAGATGACTTTGAGAGTGGTAAAGTTGATAACAAAAAATGGATGCCACACGGTACTTGGGTAATTGAGGACAATGGTGACGGTCACGATGTTCTCGGTAAAAAAGTACTCGCTGTCCAAGGAAGTGAGATAGGTCTTAGCGTTGATGCGTTTCCCGAAGAATTTGATTATTATGCTGATTTTAAAACAGTGTCAGCAGGTTTGACAGGTTTTGTTTTCCACGCACAAGACGCTAATAATGTATATATGCACCAAGTTTCAACGGCTGGTTCTGGACATACACCACAACACATCCGTTGGCACAGGAAGGTAGGTGGAGGATATGCTGTCGATCCCAAACCATTCGCAGATAAAGTAAATCGAGACCAAAATGTATGGTATCGTGTTAAGTTTGAAATACGTAAGGACTATAAATTTAAAGTATATTTGGGCGATGTAGGTGTAGAGGATGATGAACTTACGCTTGTCAGTGAATGGACAGATGCTCAAAAATCATTTGAGAAGGGTAAAATAGGTATACGGATGAGCGGAGGAGAACGTGCTCAATATGATAACATTGTCGTTTCTTCCGCAGGATTCGATATTTTTTCTGTTGAACCAAATGGGAAACTTGCCCTGACTTGGGGAAACCTAAAACGTAAATAACCATATATAGTATGATGGTTGTGTTCTTAGCGTAGAATATGAAAATTACTTGTTCTACTATCACTTTT
>VYFM01000279.1 GCA_009842375.1 Candidatus Poribacteria bacterium
GAACTTAACATGCTAAAGGAAATTACAGGACATTCTCGCAACCGTCTATTTGTTCTTGAGAAATACATTAACCTCTTTAGAAGTTAATATCAATCCATCGTAGAAGTGATTTCCGAATTGCGACTGTATAACACAACCAGAAGATAATGGTAATTGCATGCTGTAATCTTACTGTGATTTATCTTGCCACTACCAACAAACCATGCTAAAATACACTTGGCATGAATGACTACGCAAAACGAAAACTACATAACGAACTTCGTCTATTACTTGGCACGCGATTTAGTACAGACAGCACTGTAAGAGAAACAC
Organism: Candidatus Poribacteria bacterium; assembly: GCA_009842375.1. Classification (GTDB taxonomy): domain Bacteria; phylum Poribacteria; class WGA-4E; order WGA-4E; family WGA-3G; genus MSPOR6. The sequence continues at coordinate 313 of VYFM01000279.1, forward strand.
ATGCAACGGATGCCTCCTATCACCAAGGAGCACTACCAAATGCTGTTGCTTTCCCAAAAACCAATGGTGAAGTTTCCAAAATAGTCAAATGCTGTGCCAGATATAGTGTACCGATAATTCCTTACGGTACAGGAACAGGGGTTGAAGGTGCAGCGGTTGGAACGGAGGGTGCACTTTGTGTCTCTCTGAGTCAGATGAACAACATCCTCCGTATTAGTTCTGAAGATAGAGATGCTACTGTCCAATCGGGTGTAACACGGAATCAATTGAACACACATCTTAATGAAATTGGGACACAACTTCACTTTCCCGTCGACCCTGGAGCCGATGCTTCATTAGGTGGTATGGCAGCAACACGTGCATCTGGAACAAGTGCTATCTACTACGGTACAATGTTGGATAATACCCTTGGAATAACTGTTGTTACTTCCGATGGATCTATTATACAGACAGGTGGAAGAGCAAGGAAATCCGCGGCGGGGTATGATCTAACAAGACTATTCATCGGTTCAGAAGGAACATTAGGTATTATTACGGAGATAATCCTAAAATTGATACCGTTACCAGAAGCAGTCTCGGCAGCAGTCAGTGCATTTCCTACTGTAGAAGCGGCAGTAAACACTGTCATTAAACTTATGGAATCGGGTATCAATATTGCACGCATTGAACTGTTAGATGAACTACAAATGGACGCTGTTAATAACTATTCTAATTTAGACTATCAAGCGGCACCCACACTGTTCTTAGAGTTTCACGGATCAACGAATACTGTTAAGGAATCATCTGAAGTAGCAGATAGAATAGCATCTGATAATGGATGTATTGATTTCCGATGGGCAACCGACGAAAAAGAACGAAAGCGATTATGGCAAGCTCGATATGATAGTTACTATGCAGCACTAAATCTACGTCCGGGTTCAGTTGGATATGTCACAGATGTATGTGTGCCAATTTCACAACTTACTGAATGTATATCAAGGACAAAATCAATCCTTGCTAAATCAGACCTAATTGCAACGATGCTTGGACATGTAGGTGATGGAAATTTCCATGTAGTTTTACCTCTGATGTCTGGGAACGGTGACGAATTGAACGAAGCACGACAGATCAGTGATCAGATTGTAGACATTGCTTTAAAACTGGGTGGCACATGCACTGAGGAACATGGAATAGGTATTGGTAAAAAAGCTGCATTAGAAAAGGAACATGGTAAAGCAGTTGATATAATGCGTACAATCAAACTTGCATTGGACCCAAATAATATAATGAATCCCGGTAAAATATTCATATAGGATCACAGTCAGGAAGATATACTATTCTACCATGTCTAACAATTACACAATTTTAATAACAGATTACGCGTGGTCATCAATTGAACCAGAACGACAAATACTATCCGAAACACGAGCAGATGTTATTGTAGCAGATTCAGGGGATGAGGATGAACTAATCTCGCTTGCACCTAATGTTGATGGTATTCTCACATGTTGGAAACCTGTACGTGAATGTGTAATTTCCACGGCAAGTAAGTGTCAAATCATCGCTCGTTACGGGATAGGGCTTGATAACATTGATGTTCCTTCTGCTACAGAAAACGGGATAATCGTAACCAATGTACCTGCATATTGTGTAGATGAAGTAACTGACCATGCAATGGCTCTTCTTCTGGCTTGTGCAAGGAAAATTCCTCTGTTTAATTCCGCAGTTAAATCCAATATATGGGACCCAAACATTGGCTGCAGGATGTATAGATTACGGAATAAAATATTAGGTATCGTAGGATTTGGACATATTGGAAAGGCAATTATCCCAAAGGCGATAGCTTTAGGGATGAAAGTGAAGGTATATTCCCCACGCACAACCCAAGAATTAATAGGACAGCACGGAGCGGAAAAAGTTTCTTTTGATGAATTACTGACAACATCGGACTTTATCACAATCCATGCCCCCTTAACTTCAGAGACACAGCACATGTTCGGTGATGAAGAATTTAGAGCAATGAAGTCAACAGCGTTTCTTATCAACACTTCTCGTGGCGGTATTGTAGACACCTTAGCTCTTACGGCAGCACTACAAAACGGTGAGATTGCAGGTGCAGGTCTTGATGTCTTAGAAACTGAACCACCACATCAAGATGAAACAATACTTCAGCTTGATAACGTAATTATAACCCCGCATGCTGCATTTATTTCTGAAGAATCCATCATTGAGTTACAGGAAACCGCTGCTAAATGTGTTGCACAAGTATTATCTGGATATATACCAGAATCGGTTGTAAATCCCACAGTTTTAGATCAACCAAACCTACGTGCCAAATCATTATTGAATTGAACATATAACAAATCTATCAAGAACAACATAATTTGGAGAACCTACATGGAACAACTTCCTGATGCTTCAGGTCATTTTGGTCAGTTCGGTGGAAGATATGTACCTGAAACACTAATGCCTGCTCTACTTGAATTGGAAGAGGCATACATAACACTCAAAGACAACCCGGATTTTCAAAAGGAATTTCAGTATTATCTCAGTGAATATGTGGGTCGTCCTAATCCACTGTATTATGCTGAACGATTAACAGAATCTCTCGGTGGTGCGAAAATATATCTCAAACGAGAAGACCTAAATCACACTGGAGCACATAAAATAAACAGTGCTATTGGACAGATATTACTTGCACGGTGGATGGGTAAAAAACGGATTATTGCTGAAACAGGTGCAGGACAACATGGTGTGGCAACTGCCACCGTAGCCGCTAAGTTTGACATGGAATGTGAAGTATATATGGGAGAAGAGGATATTGAACGACAAGCACTTAACGTATTCCGCATGCAGTTGATGGGCACAAAAGTTGTTCCTGTAGATTCCGGTTCACGAACACTAAAAGATGCAATCAATGCATGCTTCAGAGATTGGGTAACAAATGTTCGCACGACATATTTACTTCTCGGATCTGTTGTCGGGGCACACCCATACCCTATGATTGTCAGAGATTTTCAAGCAGTCATCGGTGAAGAGGCAAGAACTCAGATTTTAAAACAGGAAGGGAACTTACCAGATTGTGTAGTTGCATGTGTAGGGGGTGGTAGTAATTCACTGGGGATGTTCTACCCATTTTATAACGATGAATCCGTACGTCTGATCGGCGTGGAAGCAGCAGGTGAAAGCATCCGTAGCGGAAGACACGCTGCTCCATTGACAGCAGGAAGCGTGGGTGTTTTCCACGGAGCAAAGTGTTATTTATTACAGGAAGAAGATGGTCAGATTACGCCAGCACACTCAATTTCCGCAGGTCTGGATTATCCTGGTGTGGGACCTGAACATAGTTATTACAGAGAAACTGGACGTGCTGAATATGTGCCAATAACTGATAAAGAAGCGGTAGAAGGGTTTCAATTACTATCGGAAACTGAGGGCATCATTCCAGCATTAGAATCTGCCCATGCAATTGCATATCTCCGTGAACTTGCACCCAAACTTGGTGAAGGAAAAACAATTGTGGTATGTCTTTCGGGTCGTGGAGATAAAGATGTCTACACTATTGCCAAAGAGTTGGATATTACATTATAGTTTTGTCCTAATACCATTCTAAGTGATTAAGGATCATTATCTTGTAGGTCGGAGTGAACGAAGTGAAGTCCGACATGGGAAACTTAATGAAACCTTATGTGTCGGAGGTCGCTACGCTCGCTCCGACCTACAGTTTATTATGACGATTTATCAATTGGAAATGGTATAAGAATGCTATATGGATATAACTATACTAATATTCTTATGATTCAACTGCAGACGAGGTAAACAATGGCACGCGATACCTCAAATTCAGTTTCAAACCAATATAATCAGAATAAGGTTCGTAGACTGATACGGTTTCTATCACATAAAGACGGACCTCTGAGAAATTGGCGTTATTTTCCATCAAGGTTACTACGGAGAAAATTGCGATCAGATTCTGCTGAAATGCGTGCCTATGCAGCTGAGGGGTTAGGAGGCGTTGGTGATGTACATGCTGTTATGCCACTTATTGAAGCATTATCAGATAACAATACTACAGTCCGACGTTTTGCTATCTCTGCCCTTGGACGATTGCGAGACTCACGTGCTATAGAGGTACTCATTCCGTTTTTACACGACGAAGAACCTGATATGCGGTACGCTACTGTCGTTGCACTGGGAGAATTGGGGCTCACCAAAGGGAGACTTGCTAATCCTCCTGTACAGGTCATTGAAGCATTGATTAGTAGCGTTGCTGATTCTGATAGATCAGTTTGTTCTGCTGCTGTTGTTGCTTTGGGTAGGATAGGAAACCCGCAAGCAATATCTGCACTCAATGCGTTAGCTCAGACCACTGAAAGCGAATGGGTTCGTAGATACATCAGCGAAGCATTACATCAGATTAATGAACAGAACGACTGACCGCTCCCAAGCCTAAAGGCAAGGGGTTCTGTTGAACCTTTGCCAAGCAA
>VYFM01000575.1 GCA_009842375.1 Candidatus Poribacteria bacterium
ACACTTATATGTTGAATAAAACAAACCAAAAATGGAGCAAAAATAAAAAAACGAAAATCGCGTCACATGCCTTGTCCAGATTGGATGCAAAACGTCACAATTTCAGGAGGCAAAATCACAATTCAGGAGGTAATTCGGACTCACACCCGGTAGATACAGTTTCCTAACAGCACCATAAGCATCAATTTAAGGAGGGGATGCGTTTATAGTTGTGCAATTCATTGCATCTCGGACATTCCGTAGGGGTGAGGTCTCCTCACCCGCATTCTCATATACAGTCCCGTAGATCGGAGAGAGCAAAGCAACCTCCGACATGTTGTCTGAACCAAGATTTACAAGATAAGTAGGATAAGAGATTTGGATAACAATGTTCATTCACTAACTTCTTTCTAATCCTGTCCATCTACAAATCCTGAAAATCCTGGTTCAGACAACAAACAATTCAGATGGACAAGAATTACTAAACCGATGCCTATGTCGCGACCGGGAGGTCGCTCCTACAAGCATTCAACAGCAAATGACACTTTATTTATTAGAAATGGTATAAGACTCAAAACAGTAACCTTTTTACTGAGAAGAATTTCAGTGAGTTGTAAGACAAACATAGACAATTCGCAGGTAAATCTAATCTCAGAGTTCTTGGGAATCGTATTTACAGTGGTATCTCTATGCAAAAAACTTTACATACTCACACCGAAGATATGATAAAAATATGAATATAGATAAAAAACGGGCAAATGGACGCTACTATACATGTGGCAATCCCTTTCAGTTAGATCCTTTCCAAAGATGGGCGAAAGAATCTGACTTAGAACAACAGATTGTATTAGAACCTTTTGCAGGTGCTAAGAATATTCCCCAATTGATAGATTCAACACAATTGGAGTGCAGGAATTGGAAGTTTTACGACATTGAACCAGGTGCAAAAGGTATCGTACAACGTGATACCCTTGCAGACTTTCCTAAAGGTTTTAATGTATGCATTACCAATCCACCATGGCTTGCTCGTAATTCCGCGACACGTCGGGGTCTACCATATCCAGAGTCGACTAATTACGACGATCTATACAAATATGCACTTGAACAGTGTATGATAAATTGTCCATGGCTCGCAGCAATTATCCCTGAAGCATTCATCAGGAGTGGTCTGTTTCAGAAACGATTATGTGATTTTATTTCCTTAGTGCCACAGAAACAACAGGCAACAAACTCAGAGAATAAAAAAAGGGAAATATCAAGTATGTTTGAAGATACAGAACATCCTGTAGGTTTAGGACTGTTTGCCCCATCCCATACATCAGATGTGAGAATATGGCGAAATAACAAGCTACTTGGAAAACTTAGTGAGCTGCGACAACACCTTCCCCCACCATCCAGCAATCGTAGCATTGTGTTTAATGATCCGAAAGGAAATTTGGGACTATTTGCTATAGATAATACTGTATCTGCTTCTATCCGTTTTTGTCCGCCAGAAGAATTAGGAGAGTATCAAGTACGGACTCAATGTCGTTCAATTACAAAAATTAGTGTACCGTGGGATGTAAATATAGACATATTAAATGCTCGTTTAACTAAAATCCGAGAGAAAACGTATGATGTTTTTTTAACTGCTTTTAAGGGTTTGAGACGGGATGGTTGTTACCGTCGCCGTTTAGATTGGAGGTTAGCGCGTGCGATCATTGATTTAGAATATAGCAACATTTAGAATTATTGATACATTTCTTGTTTATTGGAAAACTACAATAGTAGCTGCGCGTATAGATGATACTTTTACAGTGTTCTCCGTATTTGAGGGAAGTTGTAATGCAGAACGTTTCAATACGTATCAACACGATTCAGATTATTGGCAGATGAAGAAACACATCGCAGAGAATTCAGAGGATTCCTCAAGGAATACGAATAACCTTTATCTATTTGATATAGTCATAGAAAAACGAACAATAAGTGGTGTGCCTATTGTTCGTTTTTGTGTAGTCTGATAAGGTGCCTACTGTTTTTCAAGAACCATTTTGTTTTTTACGGAACCTGTAGCTTCAAGAGTAAGCGTATCTCCATCTATAGATAGAATGGTTTTGGTAAAAGGATTGAAGACGTGGCTCATGAATTCCTCAAGAATTTCATTTTTTGCTTCTATCTTGCTTCCTTCAAACACGGCATCAAAGAAGTCTATTGGATCAGACGTTATTTCCACTTCTGATTCTACCTTAACCAAAGATAGGACAGAATCATCTACGCTATATGTGCCTGACCATATCCCAGCTATCCCAACCTTACCTTCTATGTTGGGAACTTCTGGAAATTCTGCCATATCAAACTTAACGTTCAAAGTCCAGGAATTATCAGTTGAAAAAACATAGTAGAAGTTTTCTGTATTTAATTTCGGTCTTTCCTCTTCATCTGGTTCATCAGCATTGACGAATGCCAACGGATGTTCACCGTTTATTGATACTACCTCCCAAGAACCGATCAACTCTTCAGGAGGTACCATTGGTTCCGTTGTAGTCGGTGTCGTTGGTTTTTCAGGTTCTTCCTCATCGCTTCCACAGCCAAACATTGTAATTAAGCAAATAAGAAGGGCAGAGAGAACCATAAATTTCTGAGTCATTTTATCCTCTGATTTAACTTAAATATTTGTCTTACATTAACGCTAATTTATTATGAGGTGTTTACACGGGTTGTATTGATTCTGCTAAGTCTATAGTGTAATCCCGTCAAAACAACTTGCGGATTTTACCATAATTATATTATAATTGTTCTAAGTAGAAACATAATATACCATACGTACAAAATGTAGAGAAGGAAATTATGAACTCAGATATACAACACCTGATCCAGACAAAAGCGCGAAAAGCAAAAGAGGGAATGCGGGTATTGTCGCGTAGTTCCGCCGATATCCGTAACAACACGCTTTTAGCGATGTCTGAAAAAATCCTAAAAGCAAAGGACGATATTCAGGAAGTAAACCGTTTTGATCTTGAGAATGGTAAAAAAACAGAACTCGCTGCACCACTAATGCAACGGCTGCTTATAGACGATCAAAAGATTGAACGGATGGCAGACAACCTACGCCAAGTTGCGGCTTTACCAGATCCAATCGGTGAAGTTATTAGCATGAGAGAACGACCAAACGGGCTCAGAATTGGCACAGTCCGAGTTCCTATCGGTGTTGTAGGTGTCGTATATGAGTCGCGTCCCGACGTAACCGTTGAAGTATCGGCATTGTGTATCAAATCTGGGAACGGGGTTGTTTTACGGGGTGGTTCGGAAGCGATTCACTCTAATACGATTCTTGCGCGTATCCTCAGCGATACTGCAGCCAAAGAGGGTGTACCAGATGCTATCCAATTCGTTGATACAACCGACAGGCAAGCGGTCTACGAACTCATCCGTCTCCCAGAATACATTGATCTTGTTATTCCGCGTGGCAGTAACGAATTTGTCCAGTTTTTAATGAAGGAATCTGATATACCGGTGCTTGGACATGCAGACGGCATTTGTCATATCTACGTGGATGAAGCTGCTGACCTTGAGATGGCTGCCAAAATATGTATAAACGCGAAGGTTGGGTATAAAGTGGCTGTCTGTAATGCTTTGGAGACACTTCTTGTTCACGTTGAGGTTGCTAAAAAGTTCCTGCCCGACTTCTGTCAGGCGTTACACGAGGCAGGGGTCGAAATCCGAGGTTGTACACAGACACAGCAGATTTATTCCGAGGCAAAACCCGCAACGGAAGAGGATTGGCGTACAGAATATCTTGATTACATCGTTTCCATCCGAGTGGTGGAAGGTATAGACACGGCAATTGACCATATTGAAACTTACGGATCACATCATTCGGATGCAATTATCACTGAAAGTTATTCAGCGTCACAACGTTTTCTCAAAGAGGTAGATTCTGCTGCGGTGTATGTCAATGCGAGTACTGTCTTCACAGATGGTTATGAGTTTGGATTAGGTGCTGAAGTAGGTATTAGCACGCAAAAACTCCATTCTCGAGGTCCGATGGGACTTGAAGGTTTGACAAGTTATAAGTATGTGATTTATGGGGACGGTCAGGTGCGTGAATAGGTGTGGTTGACATACTCCCCCACTAAAGCGAGGGAGTATGTCAAATAACTATAATACAATATCAAACCACACAAAAACGAACAATAGGCACACCACCTATTGTTCGTTTTTCTATGACTATATCAAATGGATAAAGGCTATTCGTATTCCTTGAGGAATCCTCTGAATTCCCTGCGATGTGTTTCTTCGTCTGCAAGTAGTCTTATGCAGAGGTCTTGCGTAACATAGTCTAAACCATCACAGAGACGGATGATTTTATTGTATTGATCAATAGCAGCGTCTTCTGCTTCAATGACACCGTGAATCGCGGCAACTACATCAGTAGTCTTTTCTGGTGGTTGCAGTGAACTCTGTGTGGGTGTGAATTTGAACGAACCAGGGACGTTTCCTCCGATTTCCTTGATTCGTGAAGCAAGGTCTTGAGCATGTGATATTTCCGTTTGGATATCTGCTGCAAGGGATTTCTTAATTTCCTCAGCACGGATTCCATCCAAATCAACTGAAATTGCCAGATAATTAATTGTCGCCTCCAACTCCATCCAATATACTTTCGTCAATTCTTCTATGATTTCGTCTCTTTTTGCTTGTTCCATTATTTTCTCCTATCATTACGTGTTAAATTTCATTGTAATGTTGTTCGGCAAAAGAAATAGTATAGTAAAACGCTATAAATTCAT
>VYFM01000419.1 GCA_009842375.1 Candidatus Poribacteria bacterium
GTTAAAATACAGGGTTATTCAGTTTGATAGATATGTTAGCAGAACTGGAAGACCCACGCAACGATAAAGGAAAACGACATCCGTTGACATCAATCCTCGCACTTATCGTTATCGGTTTGATGTGTGGTCATAAAGGTTGGACCTCCATCGCAACTTGGGCACGGTCACAACCAGCACTCACCAAAGCCCTCGGTTTCACACATAAAAAAACACCTTCTGCTTCAACTATCCATAACCTATTGAAAAAGCTAAATATTGCGGTATTAGAAGAAACCCTGACAAAATGGATAAACACCGTGTTAGCAGGTCGTCCCGATTTGAATGGATGTTTTGACGCAGTCGCTATAGATGGCAAAACAATGCGTGCCTCTCAAAAATGTGGTGCCAAGATTAGCCACTTGCTCTCTGCCGTTTCCCATGAGTTAGGGATCACCCTCACGCAGCGAAGTGTCAGCGACAAAACCAATGAAATACCGATAAAGCAGGTTGCAGATGTCAGTATTGGATTAGGACCGAATACCATCAATCGTGAGAACGTCTCTCGTAGGATTGTTATTCAATGTAATGTCCAAGATAGAGATTTGGGCAATTTTATTGGAGAAGTTCAGGAGGAAATTGAAGCACATATTAGTATCCCTGAAGCGTATTTCCTGACGTATGGTGGACAGTTTGAAAGTCAGCAGCGTGCACAAAGGCGGATACTAATCCAAACAGGTTTTGTTTTTATTGGGATTTTTATTCTTCTGTATCTTGCAATGGGTTCAATGCGGCTTTCTATATTAGTCATATTGAATCTTCCCCTTGTGTTAATCGGTGGTGTCGTTAGTGTATTCCTAACTGGTGGGGTGTTGAGTATACCTTCTATGGTGGGTTTCATCCTGTTGTTTGGTATTGCTGTACGAAATGGTATTATTTTGGTTTCACATATCAATGTGTTACGCTCTGAAGGTATGTCGTTGTATGATGCAGTGATAAAGGGGCATCGGAACGGATAAGTCCAGTTTTGATGACTGCTTTAACGACTGGTTTGGGCATGCTGCCGCTTGCGCTTGCACACGGTTCAGGTGCGGAATTACAGAAGTCTCTTGCTATTGTTATTAGTGGAGGTATGATTACAGCGACCTTTTTGACACTACTTGTTTTACCTGCGTTGTATTACCTTGTTGAGAAACGGGGTGATGAAGGTTAAAGCACGGGTCAACCTATATTGGCATCAGACGTTGTATTATAATGATATAACATCAATTAGTCATTGCATCTAAGCAGAATAGTAGTGTATAATTAAATTATCGGTTATAAGATAAAGTTAAATAATTCAAGCGAGGAACACATTATGAAACGCACATATTGTAGCAGTATCTTCGGAGTGGTACTTTTTCTCTTTCTCATTGCAGGTGTGTTTTCGGTGAGTGAAGCAGAATTGGAAACCTTGAAGATAGAAATTTCCGATGTTGTTACCCATGCCGATGAAATCAATATCCGTCGGTTGTTGACACCGTGGGCTGACCCAAAAGATGTAAGTTTCCATACACCGGTTGATAAAAATGGTAAAAAAAGACTTTTCACTACAGTTGTTGAAGTAAAACCGAGACGAGGTGTTTCAAAGTATAGTAGTACCCATGCGTTTGATGTGTATGATATTATGCGTCAGTTAAAGGATTCACGTTATCGTGGACGGCACGGTCTTAGTCAGGTACGTCTGATCAAAACCGAAGCAACAGTTAAGGGTAGATTGTTCTCTTATCCCGGATATTCTCGTAGTCATATTCGAGATGTTCCTTTATGGGCTCGTTACAGACCAGATTCATCTGGGCTTCTGCATGCACTAACAACTGGTCCTGGTGACCAGAAATTTGTGTTCACTGCATCTCCAGAATTTGATCAGTTGCGTATTGATGCTGCCAAAAAGAACGAGTTGGTTGAGTTACAAGGTAAGGTTGTTGGGTTTGATGGACCCTATCCTATTCTGAAAGTTATGGACTATAAAATTGGTAACAGAAAATACCAAAGACCACCACTTCCCGAAACGGAACTGAAAGAAGAAAGTAAAACTTCTGAGGAGAAGAGACCTAAATACGATTATATTGAAGAGGATAGATAGAACTTTATATATGTGAGCGTGTATCCATTGCACGCTCACCAATCTTTCCTTGATTACGTTTGAAACCCACCTGTATTAAACAATACAACTTGATCTGATGATGTAATTGTGCCGTCTGATAAGAGTTGTTCCAGTGCTGCAACTGTTGCTGCTCCTTCAGGACATGTCAATATACCTTCTTTCGTGGGAAGTAGCTGCATTGCATCCTGTATGGCATCATCCGTAACAGCAACCGCAGTTCCTCCACTTTCCCGAATTGCTTTTAATATGAGAAAATCTCCAATGGCTTGTGGCACTCGCAACCCACTTGCGATTGTATGTGCGTCTTGCCACGGTTCTGCAGATGTATTACCATCTTCCCATGCTTTGACGATGGGAGCACATCCTGCTGATTGAACCGAAATAAAGCGTGGTCTTTTCTTTCCAATCCAACCGATTGTTTCTAATTCTTCAAAACCTTTCCACATCCCTACTATACCTGTTCCACCCCCTGTAGGATAAATAATTACATCGGGTAGTTTCCAACCAAATTGCTCTGCAAGTTCAAACCCCATTGTCTTTTTACCTTCTACACGGTAAGGTTCCTTTAGGGTAGAAACATCAAACCATCCTTCATCTGCTTTACGTTCTGCAACTATTTTACCTGCATCTGAAATTAATCCGTCAATAAGAGTAACGTTTGCCCCTGCGAGTCGACACGTCTCTATGTTGAACGTAGGTGTGTCTTTTGGCATAAAAATGTTAGCGGAGATATCAGCAGCCGCGGCATATACTGATAGGGCAGTTGCTGCATTTCCTGCTGAGGGGATTGCTAATTTATTTATACTCAGTTCCTTCGCTTTGGAAACCGCCATTGCTAAACCACGTGCTTTAAAACTGCCTGTTGGCAATCTGGACTCGTCTTTTATCCAGAGTTCAGGTAATCCAAAGTGTTCCCCTAATCTTTTGGTATGGATTATCGGAGTCATTGTTTCCCCTAATGAGACTATATGTTTCTCATCACAAATAGGTAATAGTTCCTTATACCTCCATAATGATGCGGGTCTTGATTGTAGGTGTTCAGGTTTCCATGTTTCAGGCAATTGCTCAAGCGAATAACGTGCAAATAACGGTTTTCCACACGATAGACATACGTTTTGAGGGACGGTATGTAGGTGGATTTCACCGCAATTGCTGCATTCAAGGTGTTTAAAATAGTGATGCATTCTATATTCTGTCTATGTGGATATAAAAATATACTTACAAACGACCAAGTAATTTAAGTAGGACGGCTTTCATGCTGTGGAGACGGTTCTCGGATTGATGGAATATAATTGAACGAGGATCGTCAAGGAGTTCACCTGCGATTTCATATCCACGGTGTGCAGGTAGGCAGTGCATTATCTTACAATCCAATCCTTTGAGTAGAGATGTGTTCAACTGATACGGCATCATCAGCTTCATCCGTCTTTCTTTTTCCTCGGCAAAATCTGGATCCGTGAAGAATTCCATATCAATCCATGTATCGGTGTAGACAACATCATTATCAGCGATGATTTCCTGAAGTGTGCCCTTATTATCAATTGTCTCTGTGTTGATAGAGATATAACAATCACTTTGTTCCGCCTCAAACCAAAGTTCTTTATCAACTGCAGCAGGATTGACTTCTGGTGCGATGACGGTAAGCTTAAGTCCGACCTTCATTCCTGCAGAAATTAGGGAATTGCAGACATTGTTGTGAACACCGATGAAGCATACTTTGACACCGTCTAACCTGCCGATGTGTTCCTGAATTGTCATGAGATCACCGAGTGCTTGTGTCGGATGGTATCTATCACAACAACCGTTAATCATTGGAACATTTGCTGCTTGAGTAGCTTTACAGGCATCAGCATGTTTTAGGAATCGGGCTAAAATCACATCAACATAGGCTGATAGAACTTTGATTTCGTCGCTGAGATCTGCCAAATCGAAGTTGGTTGTACGCCAATCTAAGTAATGGGCATGTCCACCGAGCTGAACGATTCCAACTTCTCCTGCACATCGGGTTCGAGTAGATGTTTTTTGGAAGAGCAAGGCAAGACTCAATCCGCTTGCAGCATGTCTATATTTTTCAGGATAATTCTTAATCTTAATGCAATTTCCTACAGTTTCTCGGACATCAGAATCTGACCAATCTTTTAAAGTATTTAGGTGCATAATAATCTCCATTGTGATCAATCACGGTTGGTTATTGCTGATATATCCAGAAAAAGAAATGATTATTATAACCGATATACCCAGGGATGTCAAATATTTTCTTTTTACGAGGGTGTGTAAAGTATTTGACACTGTTGCGTATATGCGGGCTTTCCTCTCCCCTACGATATGTCTGAGCCGGAGGCAACTTTTTACCAGAAACTTTACACACCCAGTAAATTGTGACCTTTTGTTACGTCACAGTGACGTTTTGCATCCAGTCAGGACAAGGCATGTGACGCGATTTTCACTTTTTTTTTGCTCCTTTTTGGCTCTGTTTTATTTAAGATATTAACAAACAAACATATAAGTATAAATTTAAAAAACACACCTGTTTCCGTGGCATCAACGCCCTTGAACATAATTGTCTTATCTCCAACCTAAAAACCATAAGTGATACCAATTATCACATAAACAAATAG
>VYFM01000294.1 GCA_009842375.1 Candidatus Poribacteria bacterium
ATATTATACTAACACATAATGTGTTTGTCAAATCAAATAGTATTACGGGGGTGTGTAAAGTTTTTGGCAAAGGTTCCCTCCTGCTCAGACATATCGTAGGGACGAGGGGACCTCGCCCTTGTGGGAATACATTCTATCCATCAGTAGTGACTGGATAGAGATGTAGTAAGGACGTGGTAATCGGGCGGAGAAACCCCGCACATACGCAACAGTGCCAAAAACTTTACACACCCCATAAATATGCAGACTCTTGAACAGTATACTCAATCCTGATATAATAACAAGAATTCGGTTTCGGAGTATCGACGAAAAAATGACAACCCCACTTCTCAGCATGCAAGCAATAACTAAAGATTTCCCCGGTGTGCGTGCGTTAGATGACGTGAATTTTGATGTGTACTCTGGTGAAATACATGCGCTCTGTGGTGAGAATGGAGCTGGTAAGTCAACGTTGATAAAGATTCTCGGTGCTGTACATCCTTATGGGAATTATGAAGGACAGCTACACATTAATGGTGTTGAACAAAGTTTCCGCAATGTACGTGACGCAGAACAGGCTGGTATTGCAGTTATTCACCAAGAGTTAGCACTAATACCAGAGATGACGGTTGCGGAGAATATCTATCTTGGCAGAGAACCTTGTAAATTTGGTATAATTGACAAAACAGGCATGTATCAAGATGCTGGCAACCTGTTAACGCAGTTTGGATTGGATATACCGCTACACGGATTGGTTTATAAGCTTGGTATTGGGCAGCAACAACTTGTTGAGATAGCAAAGGCTCTATCCCGTGATGCGCGCATGCTTGTGCTTGATGAACCAACAGCAGCGTTGACAAAAAGTGAGGTGGATATCCTCCACAAGATTTTGAAGCAACTCCGAGAAAAAGATGTTGCATGTATCTATATTACACATAAACTCAAGGAATTATTTCAAATTGCAGATAGGGTAACTGTGCTACGGGATGGGAAAACAGTCGCGACACAATCAATTAATGATTGCACTGAAGATAAATTGATTTCGCAGATGGTTGGACGCGAACTGACAACTTATTATCCAGATCGTGAAAACGCATCTACATCTGAAGCAGCAGTGGCATTACGAGTGGAAGAACTAAGCACTTATCCATCAGAACCGCCTCAACTTGAGAACATTAGTTTTGAAGTGCGATGTGGGGAGATCCTCGGTATTGCTGGACTGATGGGAGCAGGTAGAACAGAGTTGATAAATACTATATTTGGTGCATATTCAGGGAAATGGAGTGGGAAAATCTATAGAGATGGAAGACCTGTGAAGATTCAATCACCACGTGATGCAATACGACAAGGAATGGCTTTGGTAAGTGAAGATCGGAAAAAGTATGGACTCATCTTGGAAAATGATGTTGTTCAAAACATGACGCTTTCAAGTCTTAGTACATCCAAAGAGATTACCTCGTATGGTGTGCTTAACGGAAATGTGGAATACCAAAAAAGCATGCACGCTGTAGATATGCTTCGTATTAAGACGACTTCATTAGATGTTCCTGTTCGCCAACTTAGTGGTGGAAACCAACAGAAAGTTGTATTAGGTAAATGGCTGATGACTCGTCCGAGTTTGCTGTTTCTTGATGAACCGACACGTGGAATTGATGTTGGTGCGAAGGCAGAGATCCATGCTTTGACTGCTGAACTTGCGGACGAAGGGGTTGCTATCGTCTTGGTATCCTCAGAATTATCGGAAATTCTGGGAATGTGTGATCGTATATTGGTTTTACATGAAGGAAAAGTGACAGGTGAATTTGCAAACAAAAACCTTACGCAAGAGGATATTTTGCGGTGTGCATCAGGAACGTAATGGAAAACGTATTTCGGACAGAGAGTCCAGATGAAACACAAGCTTTGGGTGAGAAACTTGGCAATAGGTTGAAACCCGGTGATGTTATTGCTTTGATTGGGGACCTCGGAACTGGAAAGACGTGCTTAACCCAAGGTATCGCACGGGGAGTAGGTATCGCGCCAAATGAGGTGGTCAGTAGTCCATCCTATATCCTCATCAACGAATATAAAGGGAAAATCCCTATTTACCACATCGATCTATATCGGCTTGAAACCGCTGCTGAGATTTCAGAACTCGGTTTAGGTGAGTATATTGAAAGTGACGGTATATGCATAATTGAGTGGGCAGAACGTATGGGAGATGAGTTGCCCGATACCTGTATAACTATACATATTTCGTGGAAAGATGAAAACACCCGATCCATCAAAATACAACATCCTATATCTTGATAGCGGTTCAGGTATCGGAGGCGGACAACGCAGTTTGCTACTCCTGCTGAAGGTGTTGGATAAAGACCGTTGGACACCTTATGTTGGATGTCTTGGTGAAAGTCCGTTTGCATCCGAAGTGAGAAAAACAGGTGCGTATGTTGTGCCGTTATCACTTCCAGAAGCACATAACAAGACTGATAAAGTGAAGCGATTTTCAATCCAAGACCTGCTGAATGATTTTCGGCAACTCAGTGTTATCGGACAACTCCACAAAGTTGTCAAACAACACGATATATCACTGATCCACGCTAATTCTCTATCGGTAGCACTACTTGGTGGTGCCGTTGCCAAATGGAATCGCATTCCGATTATAATGCACAAACGTTATGCAACATCCTACGGTATTCTTGATAAGATATGTGAGAAGTTATTGCATCGGGTAATTTTGGTCTCAGAGGCTACACGATGGGATTTTGCACCAGAGAAGAAGCAAACCCTAATCTATAACGGTGTGGATTTAGATGCTTTTCAAGCAACCCCAGCAGAAGTGGATAACCTGCGAACTGAACTTTTTTCAGCAGATGATAAGTCTGTGCATGGAAGGGAAGGTTCAAAATCTCCAATAGTTGTAGGTGTCGTGACTCGGATTACACCAGAGAAAGGTATCCATTTTCTTGTCAAAGCAATGGCTGAGTTGAAAGAAAGTGATCTCAACGACTCAGTTGATGTCAAATTGCTGATTGTCGGTGGTCCTTATTTTCAGAAAGACCACGAATATATGGCTTCGTTGAAGCAGGAAACAGCGGATTTAGGAGTTGCGGATTCTGTCATTTTCACAGGTTTTTTATCCGATACGCGCGTGGTAACATCTCTGCTTGATATTGTATTAGTGCCTTCTATAATCCCAGAGGCATGTCCACGGACGATCATTGAGGCAATGGCAGTAGGTAAACCTGTGATTGCCACACCACTTGGTGGGAGTAAAGAGTTGGTTACACCTGAAACTGGTATCTTGGTGCAACCTGAAAATGCTGAGGAGATAGCATCTGCTATCACTGAACTTGCTACTAATCAAGAGCGGTTATGTGAAATGGGTAAAGCAGCACGACAACGTGCTGAACAGTTATTCAGTTGTGAAAAGAATACGACTTTGACTGAGGCTGTGTATAAAGAACTATTGACAGCTTATTGATAATTCAATTTATAGGTCAATTATTGTGTAAAGGAATCGTAATGGATAATCAAAGAGGAAAAGCTGATAACCCTACGCAGGGGGCACAGGTAGGTCAAGGTAGACTTAATCAGGTTTCTGAGTTCATAAGTGAGGAAATAAGTGATACAGCCAACTGGATTGAGATTTATCGCACCAGTGATGAATGGGAAATCAAACTCATCCAAGCGACTTTAGGTGCACAACAGATTCGGTGCCGTCCGGTGCAAATGAAACAAGAACGTCAAACAGCGTTATTTGTTGCACCTGAGCATGAAGTTACGGCACTTGAATTGGTAAGTCGCATTGACGTTGCTATTGCGAACACTGAGTTAGAGACACAATCTGAAGAAAAAGCAGCAGCACTTACACAGCGTGACATGGCTGCCATCACACAAGAGGATCAACAATTGCAGAACACCGATTCTGGTGAAACTATACTTGCACAACGAGAAGATATAGGCAGTGTGGTCTATGTTGATGGACAAGGTTTTGAAATCCGGGTTGGTCCGGAACCCTATACAACTATAGCAGAAAAGGATTGGGAAGAATTCACAGATTACAGCGCACAACGACAGGAGTTTATTATCCTGCTTCGCCACGAATATCCGACGCTGTTTGAGTGGATTCAGCAGGAAAAACTGTTAGCAGAATTCATCAGACTTATAGAGATGACTTATCAAGATGGTTCCCCTGTTGCTGTTCCAAAACCTCAATACATTGAAGATGCTGAAGTCGAAGAAATAGATACAACACCTTATAATTCTTACGCATTACTGAGTATGACAACAGCAGTCATTTCGCTGATTACGGTCCTATTTAGTGTGCCATGGCAGGTGAATTTTGTGTTGGCTATGGTGGCGGTTTTATCTGGTGTGATTGCCCTTTTCAGAATTCGTATGCAAGCGGAACGTATTGCGGATGGTGAGAAAACAGTGGGTAGTCCCATGGCAGTTATTGCGATTGTGTTGGCGTGTCTGATAGTCGTTTTTGCATGGTGGTTGGATCAACGTCCTGAGCCAGAAGTTCCAGAACATCCACATCCGCATGAACATAATGGGGATCGGTAAGATAGAATAGAATTCATTACTTCAATTTACTATTTATTTTCAGGTATCACGATAACTTCAAATCATAAATAACAAAAAGGCAACACCATTATAAACAGTGCTGCCTTCATTATTGAGATAATTACCTTATACCAATTCAAATATATAATGTCTCTTTTCGTAGCACAAACTTTTAGTTTGTGCCCTGCAGTATTACTATCCTAACA
>VYFM01000650.1 GCA_009842375.1 Candidatus Poribacteria bacterium
AATACTGCTTTTTTTAGGCTTGAAAAGTGTTTAGAGCAAACTCACATTTTATTATTAAACTCACGTTATAGATATATCAATTTGGATATGTATCCAACGCCTTGTGCCATTCGGTTAACTTAGCTACACGTTCGGTAGAAACAGATGGTATTTCAAGAGGTCTCCCACGCGTGTCAATAACCAATCCGACTACTCCCCCCATCGCTTCAGTTTCAATGTGGGTTCCACGACCTGCCCCTACATCAAACTTCCGTGATGGATGTATTTTCAGTAATGCCTTTTCACCCAAACCAAGATCATAGTGACGGAGTTCACCGTAAGTAATATCCTCAGTAATAACCCGTGAATCTCCAATTCCGATTTCAACAGAGATACAACTCTCCCCTTCCTTCCCGATGCCGATAGGCGCGACACAAGTGCCAAGATGTATTAGACAATCACGTTCAAAGACATGGGTCGCTGCTTCTTCATTAACCTGTGCTAAAACTCCAAGTTGAGGCATCATAAAAATACTATCAACTGCAAGATGTGTTATTCCTTCTGGTTGAAATGCGTCAATCATCATTAGCATAGATTGTTGTCTACGTGGCGCGTGCGATAAAACACCTCCACTGCCAACTATCATATCTAAAGAGATCATATCGACAAGTGTTTGACCACTTTCTGCTTGATCAAATGCTTCCGAGATTGTCCGTTGTTGTTGTACGCCACGCAATTCTACTGCCAATTGCTTATGTTGATCAAATGCCAATCTTAATGCTTCACGAGCAATTGCCTGCTCCAAAACCAATTCTTGTAATGTTTGGGGTATAGTTGTCGGACGAATCATCTTGTTCTTCACACGATTTCGGAGATCCCCTACCTCAATATCAAAAGGAACCCACCGTAACACGTTTTCTATACCTGCTTCAGCAAGCACATTTGATACGCTATAACTCATACCAAGATTAGCACTTACTGTTCGGTTGAAAATTGCTTCTGAATCACGGTTTTTGAAAACAGAAAATACATCTGTTGTTGCTCCTCCGATATCAACACCAACGACCTGAATACCCTGCTGTGAAGAAACAGTTTGTATTATTTCTCCTACTGCCCCAGGGGTCGGCATTATAGGTGCATCAGTCCATTCAATCAGTTTTTTATAACCGGGTGCATGTGCCATAACGTGTTCAAGGAATTGATCTTGAATTTTATGTCTGGTTGGCATCAAATCTTCACGTTCTAACACTGGACGCAAATTATCCACTATTTGAAGTGACATCACATCATCTAAACGTTCTTTTATCAATTCACGTGCGTCTTTATTCCCCGCATAGATCAGGGGCAATTCATAAGCTATACCGAGACGCGGTTGTGGACGTGCAGCTGCGATGATTTCTGCCAATTCCACAACATGGGAGGAAGTACCACCATCAACACCTCCAGAGAGTAGAAGCATATCAGGTCGTAAATGCCGAATTCGTTCAATTTTTTCATGTGGTAGACGTTTGTCGTTTGAGGCGATTACGTCCATAACAATCGCACCTGCTCCTAACGCAGCACGTTCTGCACTTTCCGCCGTTAGGTTACGTACAACCCCAGCAACCATCATCTGTAAACCACCACCCGCACTACTTGTTGATATATAAATGTCAACACCTTCATCACCATTTTGCGGCTTGATGATAACACCGTTGTCAAGAAGTTTCCGTCCTGCAAGTTCCTCTACTTCCGTAATCGCATTTATTACCCCCGCTGTAACATCTTCAACAGGTGCTTCAACGGTTGTGGGTGCTTCGCCACGGACAATAAGTTGATATTCATCACCACGTTTTTCAATGAGTATTGCTTTTGTTGTAGTGCTACCACAGTCCGTGGCAAGAATTGAACGGAGTTCACCTCCGGATTCATTCATATATTTAGTCTCCTAATCTAATAATCTAATTGTCGCAAATACTCTCGATTCACAGACATCCGTTCTTCATCAGTGCGGTCTTCAACCATACCCGGACAAGCAGTAATCCACCTTTCATAACCGAGTTTTTCTAAAGTTGACATTATTCCAGGAAAATCAATCACATCTCCTCCACCAACATCAACCCAATCTACTTCATAATTGCTCCCTTCTCCTCCCGTGTATCCAGAATAATCTTGCAGATGGACATAGACAAGTACATCTTTATACCTTTGAATTGATTCAATCGGGTCGAATCCCCATAGAGCAGAATGTGATACATCAATACACAGTTTACACTTACGCAATAGACTCATATATTTTGCCCAATCCTCAATTGAATCTACCGTTGTATTGGTATGAATATGATAACAGACATCTAATCCATATCGTGCTGCATATTCCGCCCATTCTTCAGAAACATCAGCAAGTTTTGTCAGATCATCGTTATTAACTGGTCGGTCGTTTGGTTTGCCAGCACCCATGAACATGAAGCAGTCTGCCCCTACTTCCGCAGCAAAGTCAATTCTTCTTTTGTTAATTTCCATCTGTTCATAGTTTTTATCAAGCGGCAACCCACGTGCTGTGACTGCAGCAATAGGCATGTCAACATTCTCACAAATCCTACGTATACGACGCGGTGTCCCTGACCAATCCAATGACTGCCGCATTTCCCATCCATCCCAACCAGCATTCTTGAGTTGAACTAACAGTTTCTCAAAATCAGGTTGTTGCCAACGTAATGTACTATATCCAAATTTAAATCCCATCTTCATACTCCTCTATACGGTTCTATAATGATTTATAGCAGCAAGCACTGGAAATTATATCAGATTTTTATATTGCTTGCAATAAATGTTAGTTTTTGTTAAACTATTTCCGTAAAGACCTATTTTTTTAAGGAGAAAATATGGATAAAGTGAAACTCGGTTTCATTGGTACGGGTGGCATGGCTGGAGCACACATGCGTAACCTGAAAGACAACTTTGAGGACGTAGAATTCTGTGCAATGTGCGATATCTCAGAAGACCGTGCAAAAGCACGTGCCGAAGAATTTGGTGGAAATGCATATTCTGACTTTCGTGTCATGTATGATAAAGAGGATTTGGATGCAGTTTATATATGTACACCTCCCTTTGCGCACGGGGAACAGGAACGAATCGCTTGTGAAAAAGGCATCGCAATGTTCATTGAAAAGCCGATTCATTCGGAATTGGAACCGGCGATTATAATAAATGATCACATTAAAGAAACAGGTGTTATTACAAGTGTAGGCTATCACTGGCGGTACGGTGGTAATGCTCAGAATGCAAAGAAAATGCTGGAAGAGCAACCCCAAATTCTCGGAGCACTCGGTTATTGGATGGGTGGCATGCCTGGAACACCTTGGTGGCGTGTCAGAGCACAATCTGGTGGGCAACACGTTGAACAGACAACACACATTTTCGATCTGTGTAGATTCCTCGTTGGAAGCGATGGTAAAACCGTACACGGTGTTGCCAATAGTGGTAGTATGACACATGTTGAAAACTACGACGTTGACGATATCAGTATGGTAAACATTGAATTCGAAAACGGTGCTGTTGCAAATATCGTTTCCGCATGTGCATTAGAAGGTTTTGGACGCGTACATCTTGAGGTATTCACACGTGGTCTCGTAGTTACCGTCGGCGGACCGAACAATGCCAACCGCAAAGGTGAGACTGAACCACTTTCAGGTGCTGGTGGACAAGATCGTGATCGTGTCTTTATTGATGCTGTCAAGAGTGGAGACGACTCAAAAATACTGTCACCCTATAGTGATGCCTTGCAAACACTCCGTATAATGCTCGCAGCAAGCACATCGTTTGTAACAGGTAAAGCTGTTGACCTGTAAAACCTTGTAAGCACGTTACGCGTGCAACATTATATGTTAAACTTGATATTTAGGAATATATAAACTATATTATTCTGAGAGAGAAAATTATGCCAATTAATCAATCCATCTGTTTTGGTGGTTTCCGGCGAGACAGAGAGCCGGTGGACGTTATCAAGAAAGCCGCTGAGATCGGTTATAAATCTGTTGAAATGTTACCTGCAGATCTATGGAACGTTGTTCAGGATCACGGTATGCGGGTTGCTATCGTAGTCGGACATTCATCACTTCCATCCGGTTTGAACGATCCGGACAACCATGATCGAATTGAGGATGAGTTACTCAAGAATATTGACATCGCTGCTGAGAACGACATACCAGGTCTGATCTGTTTTTCTGGTAATAGAGAAGGAAGATCAGATGAAGAAGGTCGTGATAACACAATAGCCGGTTTGTCACGAGTAACAAAAACTGCTGAGGAAAAGGGCGTAAATCTATGTATTGAACTTCTCAACAGCAAAGTCAACCATCCTGATTATCAATGCGATAAGACTGAGTGGGGTGTTGAGGTATGTAAAGGTGTCGATTCACCACGTGCACTCCTGCTCCACGACATCTACCACATGCAAATTATGGAAGGTGACTTAATCCGCAATATCACGGATTATATTGAGTATATCGGACACTTTCACACAGCAGGGAATCCCGGTAGACGTGATCTTGATGATGAACAAGAAATCTACTATCCTGCTGTTATGCGTGCTATTGCGAATACAGACTATGACCTGTATGTTGGACATGAGTTTAGTCCAAAAGGTGATGCCTTTGATGCAATGCAGCACGCTTATGATGTATGTAATGTTTAGTTTCCATTGTAAAAGTTGGATGGGTACTTTTCCCGTCCAACATTACAATTATATCAAAATATAAAGAC
>VYFM01000459.1 GCA_009842375.1 Candidatus Poribacteria bacterium
CCCTCTTTGTCCCACAAACTTTCCAGTTTGTGCAAATACACATTCCGCTGGGTGTATAAAGTTTATAGCAAAAAGTTACCTCCTGTTCAGACATATCATAGGGCGAGGTCCCCTCGCCCTTGTGGGAACACATCCTATCCATCAGTAGTGACTGGATAGATATGTAGTAAGGACGTGGTAATCGGGCGGGGAAACCCCGCCCCTACGCAACAGTGTCAAAAACTTTACACACCCGTAAGACTACCAGAGCCATTCAATTATCTCAAATCGCATTTATTGAACGGTTTCCAAACTCAATTCACATATATCAAGTGTCGTTATAGGTTCTTTTAAATCCATTTATGGTCCAATCCAGAAGCCTGTCGAATCATTTTGGGCTGGACCATATTTACGAAATTTACCTTATGCAACATATAGCACAACTCTAAAAGTTTTAGAGTAATGCCTGACTAATATTGTCATAATAAAGCCGTAAAACCTGTACTGACAAGGGTTTATAGCATTGGACAAAAACGCACAATATTGCGATTGACTCTAAATACTCTAAAATTGGACATTTTTGAACCATTCTTAATTTCTTGATTTAGCGTCCATCCGTGATTCTGAAAATGTTGAATCGCGACAATTGAATGCCTCTGCATTCATTCCAATTCATTTGCCATTTTTTCATGGGTGTGGTATCCTATATTTTCATGGAGGGATACCAAATCTGTGACATCATTAAATGACATTGCAAACGAATTTATCCGTGAAGAAATTGAAGAATATCTTGAACGTCCTGATGAGATAGAATTTTTCATCAATATGTTCGCGCAAGCAACACCTGACATGCAGGACATTTCTGCTGCGCTAATTGATGGAGACCATCACACTGTAGACGACTTAACTAAAGAAGCACTCGCATCGGGTACAGAGGCTTTGGAGATTATGGATGATGGTCTAATTGCTGGAATGGGGATCGTCGGTATAAAGTTCCGTGAGAACTTCATCTTTGTACCAGAAGTCCTCGCATGTGCACGTGCAATGAAAGCAGGGATGGCGCATATTGAGCCTATTCTCTCCGAATCGGGTATTGAACCCATCGGCACAGTGATAATGGGTACCGTCAAAGGTGATTTGCACGATATTGGCAAAAACTTGTGTATTATGATGCTACGGGGAGCAGGTTTTGTTGTTCATGATTTGGGGGTAGATACCTCTGAAGATGAATTTATTGATGCAGTGGAAGAATACGAAGCACCTATCTTAGGAATGTCTGCACTGCTGACCACAACCATGCCAAATATGGGTAAGACAATAGACGCATTTATAGATGAAGACCTACGTGAAGAAGTTAAGATTATGGTCGGTGGTGCTCCTGTCACGCAGACATTTGCCGATGATATGGGTGCTGATGGATACGGAAAAGATGCTTTGGCATGTGTTGCTTTAGCGAAGCAGTTTCTACAAGAAGAACCCGAAGAATGGTAAATCAAGCAGATTGTATATTATATGAAAAAAATTGACAAAGCCGAATACGAGAAACGTCTCAACAAAATTACACAAATCTTTGAAGAATTGGTCGTACACGCTGACGAACAGTCGACCTACCGCTGCCCCTATAAAAACCGATATGATCACTGTACTGCTAAATTTGGCTGCCGAAACCAACGCAAGATACCTGAAGGGACTGGTCTGTTATGTGTTGGTGATGACAAATTAGATTATCGGGATGCATGGGAAATAGATGACACAAACGAAATAGGACAGATCAACAAGACAGGCAACGGCACAATAACATGTGATGGTAAAGTTTATCAACTATCACCCGGTAAAACTGTATTTGATTACGCAGATGATTTAGCCGTACAAGTTCCCACCTCATGTTTCCGTACAGGACAATGCCACGAGTGCATCGTGGAGATTAAACGCGGTATGGAAAGTCTCCGATCTCCAAACGAAGCAGAATCCTTCCTTCGAGAGAACTTCAGACTCGCTTGTCAAGCAGTTGTCCTTGATGTAGATGCTGATATTGAGTTTTCCCCACTAAGACGCACACCAAGAATACTTACACGGACAGAAAGTAACCCCCCTCAATCTCTTAATCCACTGGTCACCCAACATGATGGCGTTGTTTATTACAATAGTGAACCTATTGATCGGTCCCGTGGGAATCTATACGGACTTGCATTGGATATAGGTACAACTACGGTCGTTGCGAATCTTGTGGATTTAGAAACTGGAGAGACTGTCTCGGTTAGTTCTTTTGAGAACCCCCAACGTTTCGGTGGAAGTGACATTATGCACCGAATATCCTATGATGGTGAATATGAAGGTGAACTACGTAAATCACTAATTGCTGCATTGAACAGTCAGATCATGGAAATGTGTGAAAGACATGACTTTGTTCGACAGGAAATTTATGAAATCGTTGTTGCTGGTAACACAACAATGCGCGACATATTCTTCAGACAAGATGTTCAGAGCATCGGGCAGAAACCATATAAATCGGTAATTGAAAAAGAATATCTTGAGGGACATCGTTCAACAACATCATTAACCGAAAAAGCGCGTCGGATAGGTATCCGTTCTAATCCGAAGGCGATGGTTTATAGCCTACCCTTAATCGCAAGTCACGTTGGGGCGGATGTTGCTGCAGATTTGGTTGCAGTTGATATGCAATCACAAGACGATATAGTCATGTTAGTTGATGTAGGCACGAATACAGAAGTAATCGTTGGGAATTCAAAAAGGATGATTACCGCATCGTGTCCAGCAGGTCCGGCATTTGAAGGCGGTGGCATTGAATACGGAATGCCTGCATATCCCGGGGCAATTGAATCCGTAAAATGGATTGACGGCAGGATTGACTTTGAAACTATTGATGATGAGAAACCTCAAGGGTTGTGCGGTTCAGGACTTATCTCTTTATTAGCAGAACTACGTCGGAACGATGAGATGAGTCCGAAGGGTGTTTTTGCTGATAGAAAGCAGCGGGTCATGCAACTACTACCTGAGCACGGTATCACCTTCTCACGCGACGATGCAAGTAATTTAGCACAAGCAAAAGCAGCCAATTATTGTGGACAATATATAGTACTACGACATTTTGGATGTTCTCCACAGCAAATTAGCAAACTATACTTAGCAGGTGGATTTGCAAACTATATCAACCTGAGAGACGCTGTCGACATTGGATTCCTTGCACCTGTTCCTGAAGATCGGATAATCAAAGTTGGCAATGCAGCTGTAGGCGGTGCAACAGCAGTTCTACTTTCAAAAGAAAAACGCACAGAAATTGAATCGTTTGTCAAAAACATAGAACATATTGAGCTTGAAACGACACCCGATTTCTTTGATGTATTCGTAGAGGGATGTCAATTTAAACCGATGCTTACTGATATAACATAATACGCGTAGGTCAGAGCAAGCGTAGCGACCTTCGACATGTAAGGTTTCATTAGGATTCAAATATGGATGTCAATTTAAGCCGATGTCCACTGATATAACATGATACACGTAGGTCGGAGCGAGCATAGCGACCTCCGACATGTAAGGTTTCATTAGGATTCAAATGTCGGAGGTCGTTACACTCGCTCCGACCTACGGACTACCATATTACATTATATAACTCACATGTATTTATGCTTTCTTTTCAAGAACGGATAAAATCAAAAAAACCGATTCTATTCGATGGTGGATTCGGATCCCAACTATTTGCACGAAATATAGAACTTGCGAATAGTGCACTTGCAAACCTTTCCTATCCTGATGATGTTGTTGGAATCCATTTAGATTACGTTCAGGCGGGAGCAGAAGCAATTGGCACAAATACATTCGTTGTTTCACCACTACATCTGCAGATGGCTGAACTGGACAAATCTGATGCACAACGTCTCACACGACTCGGTGTTCAACACGCAAAAACTGCAGTTGCTGCAAGCGAAAAAGATGTCTACATTGCAGGGTCTGTAGGACCATCTCCAGGTGCAATTGAGGCGGACAGTGGAGACACAACATTTGGAATTGCAAATGCTGAAGTTCGAGAGGCACATAAACTCGTTATCAATACACTTGCTGAAGAAGGTGTTGATTTTCTGTGTCTTGAAACTATGTTTTCTGCAAAAGAAGCAGCAATTGCAGTTGATGTGGCACGCGAAACCGGACTCCCAATAGCAGTTAACTTAACATATAAATGCACAAAAAACCGTAAAACTGGTGAAATAATCTACAAGACCGACTGGGGGCATTCCGTTTCAGACTTACTTCAAATCCTTGCCAGTGGTGAGTTTTCAAAAGGAGACTCACTCATAGATGATGTTGATATCATCGGGTTAAACTGTGGAGCAGAAACAAAACAAACTGAACACTCTGGAATGCCTTATGCCATCACAGGAACACAACAACTTAATACTGCATTGACAGATATGGGTGTTGAAGACAAACGCATGATGGCATACCCAAATGCAGGTATGCCACAACTTGACGATAACTACAATACTGTATACACCCAATCTGCTGACGAAATGGGAGGGTATATCTCCGAACTCATCAAATCGGGTGCTTATATTATCGGTGGTTGTTGTGGAACGACCCCAGCACATATCAAAACTTTCCGCGATGTACTTGATTCCACGGAATAGTTGAAGAGGTATTCTAATTATAAATGAGGAATGTGCATAAATAATTCCGATGCAAAATATGCTCTTAAAAGTAGTAGGCACACGCCGTGTGC
>VYFM01000597.1 GCA_009842375.1 Candidatus Poribacteria bacterium
GAGTGGAGATAGGTTGTCAATCACATTATTCGAGATATTTAGAACTTCCAGATTAATTAAACCCGATAAAGGTTGGAGATTAGATATAGAATTATTGTCTATTGTAAGAACTGCCAAAGTAATTTTACCATCAAGAGGTGAAATATCAATAATAGCATTTCCTCCCAAATGAACTTCAGTCAGTTGGTTCAATTCTGTCAGTTCCGATAGATCATTAATCACATTGTTACGAAGATCAAGATCTTGCAGGTTTGTAGCAAATGCAAGTCCTGTAAGATCCGTAATCTCTCTATCACGTGCTTCAAGGTTCACCAAGGTTTCCATGTCTTCCTTAGTAATCACAACACCTTGTTGTTTGTTGAGTGTGTCAGCAATTGCGTCTCTCAAATTCGGGTCTGGTATGTTAACGGTTTGTGCAGATGTAACCAACGGAATGGTGAAAAGCACCACCCAAAATGCAAATATACATGTCAATAATTTCATTCGTAGCATACATTCTCTCCTATTATAGAATAGGCGCGCTTTAGCAGCGCGCCCTGAAATTATTTCATTAGTAACATTTTACGGGTAGCGGTAAAATCACCCGCGGTGAATGTATAGAAATAGATACCACTCGCTACAGATTCACCAATATCGTTTTTGCCGTTCCAATAGACTGCACGACCACGACTCTGGTAGACACCCGCTGCCTGATGTCCCAACATCAACGTCCGGATCATTGTTCCGTTGGCAGCATAGATAGTCAAAGTAACATCTGTAGGTTCAGCAAGATGGTATGGTATCCAAGTTTCTGGATTAAATGGGTTTGGGTAGTTCGTCAACAGCTTCGTCTGCTTTGGCACTGTGATGCTTTCCAAAAGTTGTTGGAGATTTGCTATACCTTGTTTGAAGATAATAGAACCGTCATCTTCAGCCTGTGCCTGTTGTATCCATGTTTGTATCATCGTGGGTGTTAATTCTTCGCTATCTAATGCGATAGATGCAGGCGCAGCTGCAGATGATTCCCCAAAGTTCTGTGCCACAGTAATCAAGTCCAAGATGTTTATTTCCCCATCACCATTTACGTCGGCATGGGAATTCACCTCCGCATCAGAACCTATGGCTTGACCAACTATAATTAGATCCAAAACATTAATTTTCCCATCCTGATTTAAGTCCCACGGCGGTCTGGTAGGTTCCTCACCCTCTACAGTAAGTATATATTCTGGCGGAATAGAAGGAATAGGATTACCGAAACCAGAACCTGCCAGAAAGTTTTCCAATGTTAATAGACACTCACCGGGTCCGATAACATTGAAAATCACCGAATACAACGTACCTTTACCATTGACCCCGCTGGAAAATCGTGTTACCTTAATACCAGTGATTTTTCCGTTTTCATTATCAATTGTACCGCCACTAAAGTGGGTTTCTGTGTCCTCTGATTTCAAGAAATCCCCCTCACTTACCCCAACTGCTTCAAGCACGTCAGGATTAAACACAAGGTCTGCTTGCCAACCGGTTAAATTTCTCACGTTTTCTGTTTTCAATTCCAAAGTAAATGTGTCCCCCACTTCAAAACTTGTAGCATCTGTGTCAAACAAGAATCTGGTACCTGCACGGAACAAATCATATTCAGCGTCGAGTGCAAAACCAAAATGACCGCTAAAACTACCGTGTCCGTGATTGTCAAGGGCAACTAACAATACATTTTGTCCTTGTTCCAACGTGACATTGAAAAAATCTTCAAAATCGTTTGCTCCACGGTTAACAAAGGCTTGGTGAACCAATTCACCGTTAAGCCAGACCTTGACAGAGTCGCTGCTGCCGACGAACATTGATGTCTGCTGTTCCCGGGGAGAATCTATGATGACAGAACCGTAAACGATATGGTCATATATTTCTGCCCCTGTTCCCCAACCGAGTGCTTCCGTCATTTCATTGATGTTATTTCCACCAAATCCGAGCGTGTGCCATGTCCATGTGCTTTCCCCGACAACTTTTCCTGCTACCGGACCATTGGTAGAGACCTTTATTTCTGTTGCTGCTCCACCAGTTGCGCGTGCAAGAAAATCTGTTCGCGAGTCCAATCGTGTACCCGGAACTATTGCCCATAACCACGGTCCATTTATCTTTGGACCACCGGTTGGGAATCCTGGATTTCCAACCATTCGCACAAATGTGTCATCGGGTAAACTATTTAATGACGAAAAGTCCGTAATCGCATTGTTCCGAAGTTCTAACCGTTCCAAGTTGCTTATCTTATTTAGTGGAGACACATCTGTTATAACATTGTTTTCAAGGTACAAGACATTCAACCTTGTTAACCCAGCAAGCGGTGTTACATCTTTTATCAAATTGGCATCAAGGTTCAGAATGGTCAAATTTGTTAAATTTTGCAAATGGGTAACATCGGTGATGGCATTGTTTACTAATTTTAACCATTCCAACTGTGTTAATTCCGATATTTCGGAAAGGTCTGAAATTGTGCACCCATGAATTTCCAACCGTCTTAAATGTTTTAATTCCTTTAGAGCGGGCATATCGGTAATATTTCTATCGTTGCCGTATTCTATCCACCTAAGTCTTGGTAAAGATGCTAACGTGGAGAAATCTGACACAGGAGTGCGCCAAGCATCTATCCTCTCTAAACTTGTTAAGTCCGCGAGCGGTGACACATCAGTTACAGGGTTACCGGAAATTCCTACACCTTGCAATTTGGTTAATTTCTTCAAAGGTGATAAATCGGTTATCTGATTCTGCTCAAGTCCCAACCAATCCACTCTGATTAAGTTCTCTAAAGGGGAAATGTCTGTAATCTGATTGCCCCGCAATTTGATGTTATTCAGTCGAGTTAAATTGCTCAATGGGGATAAGTCCGTAATAGAATTGCGACGAAATTCTATCCGCTCAAGGTTTGTTGCAAACTCCAGACCGCTTAAATCACCAATCCCTTGTTCATCTGCTACAATAATCCGCAACCTATTCATATCTGTCGGAGTAATTGTAGTGTCGGGTGCCATGTTGAGTGTTCGTTTAATTGCACTGCGGAGGTTCAAGTCAGGAATAAAAACTATTCCTCCGAGACCAGGGTCTGGACCTGGTGGTAATGGGTAAGGGATGGTGCCATCATATAGCGCGGAAATCACTTGGTGGAAACCTGCTGTCCATGCATCTCGCTGCATCCGTCCATTCTCGGCTGTTAGTTGCAGCAAACCTAAACTTTGTAAACGTTCATCTTTATTTATCCTGTCAAGGAAGTCTGCTGTTTGAAATCCAACAGAGGCTGCGGCGTGTGATGCATCAACTGACCCCTGAAATACCTCATAAAAACGATGTACAGGTTCAATATCTTCAATGTCACCACCTGTCGCTTCGAGTGCCATCCTATAAAGTTCTGCATCTTTGTTCACGAGTTTATCCATGTCAGATTTTTCTACATAGAGGCGCAGCGCATGGTCTCTACCAGATAGATTTGCATCTGCTTCAATTACACCCCGTACCGTATCTTCAAACGTCTTCATCCCTTCTGTGTGACACCCGATGCATGAAAGTCCATTGCGTACAGCAGGATCACTCGCAGCAGGATTTGAGACAATTTCCGTGGGAGCCACATCAAGTCTACTGCCGTTGGCATCCACAAGAAAATATGCCTGCAAACCGTTCGGCAGGTTGAAGATAATCTCACCACCATCATGGGTAAAGGTAAGCGGGTAGTTAAAGATATTTTGTGTTCCTACACCTCCAGCAAAATCGTAGCTTTTCCAATACGCTCCATATCGGGATACGTGACGCTCTACAACTCGATTGTTGTTTGAAACACCGGAAGCCTCGCCATCGAATCCAGCACGCCATACGCTGATACCTGGGGCATTCTGTAGATTCGCAGCAACATCCACATTAAGTTCTGCTTCCAAAGCACGGTCTGTTTCGGGGAGTCCAAGGATGTCGTTGTAAAGCGGTGGTAGGGAAGCAGTCGCAAGAAACCAATCCACATGGACAAAAGGTACTGTACACTCCATTGCTTCACGTAAATTTGTCAGTTTTCTAAGCAACCCCGTTTCTGTTTCAAGATTAATATTAAGACTATATGGATATACTTCTTCAATCTGCATCCACCGATTAATGCCTTGTTCCCATTGATATCTGCGTAGATCAATGTAAAATATTGTTTCTTCAGTATCAATCGGTTCTGGATTGACAATATCACGTCCCCATGAAAGACTGTTCACCAGTTTTGAAAGCGCGTGGCGATAGTCAACCAGTGTGTCAGATCGTTCACCTGCATTGTAAAGATGTGTCAAAGTAAAATATCGGGCATAAGGACGGTCAAATGGTGCGAGCATGTCCAAATGCTGCTGAATAGAATCAAAAACTGCATCAGTTGTGATGAAACTGCGATCTAAAGGTCGATCAACATTCCAATCTGGAGCCCCTGCCAAAATCCATTGACGAATCGTCTCAATTGCCTCCGTTGACAACGGATCACTGTTTAACGGCATCCGTTTAAATTCATCTGTTTCGATTAATCTTTTATATAATTCAGAATCATTTGGATTTTCCGGTATAACTGTACCATCTTCGATTATCTTTGGATATTGTATCAAGAGCCGCTCCGTGTAGGAACCACCTTCCCCATGACAATCATTGCAACTATTTTCAAAGATAGCATACGCTTCTTGTGCGATATTCTGCGCTTCTATATTTTGATAGCCCAATAATAGTAACA
>VYFM01000605.1 GCA_009842375.1 Candidatus Poribacteria bacterium
AGTGAGCGGAGCGAAGTCCGACATGGGAAACCCAATGAAATGATATGTGTCGGACTTCGCTTTGCTCACTCCGACCTACAGTTTATTATGACGATTTATCAATTAGAAATGGTATAATGTGGACTATTCAGGAACAGGTTCAGATTCCGTATCAGTATCAGAAGCTGCCGCACTATTTCGGTTTAGTCCCTTAGCATAATCCTGAATTGTCTGTCCAATCTTCGCTGTATCAAGACCACTGAAGTTAACAAGTTCCTTCAGAAGTGGCATTGCAGCACCAGCGTTGACAATAGAACCAAGTATGCGGTTCATGCCACCTGCATTGCCATTGCCACTGCCATTTCCACCACCTAAGTCAAGCACACGGATGCTTTCAATGCGTTCGGCAGGTTTCATCAACTCACTCGTAACCGCCGGTAAGGATTCAACAAGCGCATGAACAGCATCACTCACAAGCACTTGCGGCTCAGCATTATTCTTAGCGGAAATCAATGCTTCCTCACCGTCAGCTTTAGCCTTAGCCTCTACAAGCAGTGCCTCAGCGAGAATTTTTGTAGCCTCAGCCTTAACGTCTGCTGCTTCCAGTTCAGCCTTCGCTGTTTCTACAATAGTGTACACCTCAGCGTCCGCAGTCTTTTCCTTAGCGATTCTATCTTCGTCCGCTTCCTGTTCCGCACGGATCAGTTCTATTTTGCTCTCACGTTCAGCTTTCTCAATCGCTTCTGCTGTTTCAACCGCAGCATCAGCACGCGCTTTAATTGCAGAAACTTCCAGAAGTTCAATCAGTGCAGCCTCGCGTTCTTTTTCTTTCATAGAAACTTGGATAGCGTTATCGGCTTCCGCTTCTTTTTCTTCACGATCTTTGTCAAGAAGCACAATTTTCTTTTCAATATCTGTTATTTTGACGGTTGCCTCTTGTTCAATCTTAGCTTTTTCAACAGTAAGATTACGTTGAATTTCCGCTTCTTCAACCATCTGTTGTTGTTGCACTTGGGCAATTTCAATCGCCTGCTTCTGTGCGATTTCGCTTTCTTGAACTATCTTTTCCTGCTCAATTCGTTCCATCTCTATCTTTTGAGTTTGTGCGATTTCAGCAGATTTTACCGCCTGTTCCTGTTTGATGCGCGCTTCCTCAACCGCTTGAAGCTGCTCAAACTTATGTTCCTCAACAGCGCGTTCCTGTTCTGCTTTGTTAGTAGCAATTTCCTTGCGTTGTTCTTCCTGAGCAAACTCAAGCCGTCTTTCTACCTCTAAGCCTTCGGTTTCTGTTTCCTCTTCCTTCTGCTTAATTTCCAGCTCCGCTTTAAGACGATCCTCTTCCCGTCTGACCTTGTTCTCATGCTCAATCTTAGCAGTCGCAGTCTGTTTCTCTTCTACTTCCTGCTTAATTGTCTGAATAGCAACAACATCAAATCGGTTGTTCTCATCAAGTGCATCAAGCGGTGTTTGGTCAAGGTTTGTAACAGCAACAGTTTCAAGTTTAAAGCCGTTCTGTTCAAGATCCTCAAGACATGCTTCTTGGACTTGGTCGGAAAACTCTTGGCGTTTCTCGTGAAGTTCTTGTAAATCCATCGTCGCAGCAACACTACGTAAAACACCTACCAGTTTACCTTCCAGCAAGGTACTGACTGCTTGCGGTGTAAGCGTTTTTTCACCAAGACTCGCGATAGCTTTTAGAACGTCCTGTTCATTCGGTTCAATTTTTACATAGAACTCAGCCTGAATGTCAACACGCAAACTATCCTTCGTAATCAGTGCCGCCTGACCCTCACGTTCAACAGGCAACTGAAGTGTATTCAATGAAATTAACTGCGTAACATTCGTAATTGGGTTAACGAGGGTACCACCAAAGACAACACGTTTTTTTCTACCTCCAGAAATCACTAATGCTGAATCTGCAGGTGCTTTTTTGTAAAATGATTTGTAGACCAAAATAAAAATCACAAACAGCGCAACAAGACTGCCGACTATAAGGAAAAACAGGTCACCACTCATATCAATTCTCCTTCAATATAAATTATCTGGTTTTTAACAAATTTTATTTTTTAACTTATTTCCGCTTCCACAGGTTTACATCAAATATATGTTTATCAGAAACATACTCCGTAGGTCGGAGCGAGCAACGTGACCCCCGATATGAAAAATAATATGATGTCACATTAACTTAATTCCGCTTCCGCTGGTTTGACATCAAAAATCCGTTTATCAGAATCATAGTTCACAAGTATTACGGTATCACCTTTTATAGGGCTTTCTTCATCCGGTTTAATACGACATCTAACTGTTAACGTATCACCATTTGGGACTACAACTCGCGCTGTACCAAAAGTAGTTGTGACTTGTCCACTGACAACTCTACCACGCAACCCAAGCAAATGAAGATCCTTTGTGGCAGGTTCGCTTTCTGGAAACACCTTTGAGAGTGTAAGCGACATATACCGTGTGCCTATTACACTGCAAACAAGTGCAGCCGCACAAGACACCCAAAAGAACGTACTCGGTGCAGAGGTAACCCCCAAGATTTGATTCACGATTAAACCAGTAAAACCCCATGTTGTAAAAAGTGTCATCACAACGACCATAAATGGAACTCTTCCAACGTTCAGGAATCCAAAAACATCTACGAATGCATTTCCACCTGCACCAGCATCCGTGACTATTGTCGTGTCTGCATCCACGTCCGCGTCAACATCCATATCAACATCCGCGTCAACATCCATATCCACATCCGCATCAACATCAAAGTCAACGTCCGCGTCTACATCAAAGTCAACATCGGCATCGACATCAAAGTCAACGTCAGCATCTACGTCCGCATCAACATCTCCCTCACCGAAGTCTAAACCTCCGAGTACAAGACGAAAGATAGCAAACAGAAACACAACAGCGAGTGGTGCAGTAAACCACGCATTGTAGGTTACAGTTAGATAAGACCAAAAATTACCCATAAGTATTACCTCCGTATCTGCTCGGTGATATGTTGATGGGCACGGCGCGCCTCGGACAAACTCATGTTGTCAATCCAATAACTATTACGTTTGACATTAATTTCAAGACGCGCTTGTCCAAACAGCCTATGTTTCAAAAAACGAGCAATTTTCACTGCAAGAATCTCACTGAAAAATACATTGCAACGGATATTCGCATAAGAGATGGCAAGACTACCCATAAACTTTTCATCTAACACAAGGACACGCAACGATGTAATAACAACAAAATCTGGTCGCAATAGAGAAGAACGAGCAAGCATACACATACAGATCTTCTCACTATCTTGTAGTTCTGCTTTTGCAACCCGCTGAATGTTAATAGGCAGATTCGTAAAATCAGCCATCGTACTCTGTCCTTAATATATATTGAGACTCACATCCACAGAAAGATAGTTTAAAATTTTGTGTTAGTTGAAAATCAAAGGTCGGTTAATCTTCGTTAGGATACACAGTTTGACCCGTGTGTCGTGTCAAATACTCAAGAACTTCCTCTACCACCTCAGTGATACTTCGTCGATCGCCGTCCGTTTTAATTGTCTGAACCAGGATTTCAAATCCTGGTTCAGACAATAATCAGATGGACATCATATCATGCAAATTGATGATGGAGGTGGCGGGAATTGAACCCGCGTCCGAAAGCATTTTGATAGAGGCTACTACATGCTTATCACAGGTTTGAAGTTTCGCCATCCAGAATCCCCTGTGCAGGAGTCATAAATGGCTATCTCAAGTTATGATTCACGGAATGTCCCTTGAGAACAATCATACCGCTAGCCCGTATTGTGACGCTTTAGCCTCCCTGACGGGCGGCAGGTCAGTAAAGCGTAGCTGCTTAAGCAGCTAATGCTAATTCTTGATCAGCAATTATAATTGTTCCGCCTATTTTACGAGGCCTGCGGAGACCTCGACATGCAACCTATACCGCAATTACCTCCGTCGAAACCAAATTCACCCCCAAAATGTAAATACAAATTTAGGAATATGAACGTATTTCACGATTCGCCTGTTCACGATCAATCTTATCACGTTTATCATATAAACGTTTACCTTCCGCAACGGCTAACTCTAACTTTACTTTACCACCTGTAAAGTACGCCCGAGTCGGAACTAACGTCATACCTTTTGATTGAACAGACCTTTCCAATTTTTTAATTTCGCTACGATGTAATAATAACTTACGGGGACGTTTCGGTTCGTGATTCATTCGATTACCCTGATCATACAAACCGATATAAGCATCAATCAGAAATACCTCACCATCCGAAACCTGAGCATAACTGTCAGTCAGATTGAACTGTCCGTTTCTAATTGCCTTTACTTCTGTCCCCTGTAAAACGATACCCGCTTCATATCGGTCACGCAAATGATAATCATACCGCGCCTTCCGATTCACCGTAATCGTTGGGTTCTGTGAGGTTGTTTTCTTATTTTTCACAATAGACTTTATTTTACCATATACAATAGCAGGTTTGCAAGTCAAATGTCATTTGGGAACGTGTAATATTTTTTGGCATGTGTGTTGTCAGAATCGCGGATTGTCGCGGATGAACGTAGTTTTTTGAGTCTTCACCTTCCAACCCCATTTGAAAAGAATAACATCCATCCATTGAAAGCGAGGACAATACTTCAAAAACACATCCGCGTTCATCCGCGCCATCCGCGTAATCCGCGATTCTGACAAAAGTCCGCGTGAATGTCTGAAT
>VYFM01000315.1 GCA_009842375.1 Candidatus Poribacteria bacterium
TTTTTCGTTCATTTAGTGACATATTTTTATTGTGTTCCTGAATTATGGATTAGGTTGATCTGAATGTATAAATCAAATTTAATACCCAAAACTGTTTTCATTGTGGATAAATAATATGTGAATTTCTCTCGATAATAAGCGGTTCAGGACCACCTTCAGGAAATTGTCCTGCCCACTCGTTAGGATCGTAATCTCGCGTGATAAAACATGCACGATGTACCGGAACCGCATGTTTTAAACCGATACACGTCGCCATTTTTACACATCCATCATAGAATGGGAATTCACCTTCAGTCGGATGGTTTGTCAAGAAACCGATATCCGGCTTATGCGCTGCTACGGCTGAAATAAGGTTATCATGCTCAGCAAAGTTATTTATTGGATCGCCGCTAAAGTAAAGCGTCACACCATTGCTGGTAACAACATATCCTAAATGCGTCACATCGGGTGGAGAAATATCAGCAGATGGATCACCAGTAGGTGGTTTCGCATATACAGCATGCACAGCTATACTGTTTAGTTCCGCAGATTCTCCCGCACTAATCTCAGAAACGTTGTTTGTATCAACATCTGTTTCTGATGAAATCTGACGCACACTTTCTTCCGGTCCTATGAATCGCGTATTGTTTGAAGTATCCCAAATTCTACGAATGGATTCTGGACACGTATGATCACCGTGAGCGTGTGTCAATAATACAAAATCAGTCGGAAGTTCCGACTCATCAAGGGGTGGATTAGGATGAATAAAACGGTCGGGAGGACGGTTTTTTGGAAAATAAGGATCAATTTGGATAATTGTGCCCGTTGAGTCTTTTAATGCAAAACTACTCTGTTCAAACCAGTGAACAGCAACTGCCCCATCTGGGACTTTCAAGTTAACAAGTGGATGCATGCTAATTCCTGTGATATGAGCCACTAAGGAAGGTTCAGAATGTGAATCAAGGACGAACCCTACATTGAGGCTGGGTTAGAAAAATGTATCAATAGTAAAGTAAATAGCATATCACACAATTGATTTTTTTTGTAGAAAAAATAATTGGTAACAGAGTCATTCAGTTTTCGTTAATTCGTAGGTATTTATTGTAAAGTCACGATCGGGAAATCAATGGTATGAATCATGCAGAAACCACACGGAGAATGCCTAAATGGCATTCATACCGTTGATTTGATGTATTCTGCCATTAGCATTTTAGGGTGTTCCTACTGAGGAAAGATTAATATTGAAGCCATAAGATTTGGAAAACTGAATGGTTCTGACCTTTCGTTTAATAATGTTGACAAAACTTTGCTTTTTTCTTACCATAACAGTCTACGGACACTATGCTTGCGCTGAAACCATTTGCTTTTGATCTGCTGGAACAAAGATTGCATAGAAGGAGGGTTTCTCATGCATTTACTTAAAAAAGATGATGCTTGTGAGGAGATGACATCCACCCATTCTGAAAACATGGTGCTAATACCTGCTGGAACGTTTGAGTTGGGAAACAACGATGCTGAGTCTTTTTACGAGCAGCAGGTACATACGTGGCATGTGAATGCGTTCTATATGGACACGCATGCTGTGACAAATCTTGAATATCATAAGTTCCTGATTGAAAATTCCAGTTGGCAAAAAGATCAAATTCAGGACGAGTTTCACGATGGTGACTACCTGTTGAGTTGGGATGGGACCAGCTATCCCGCAGGACAAGCAAACCATCCTGTTACTTGGGTGAGTTGGTATAGTGCAATGGCTTATACTATTTGGGTAGGAAAGCGTTTACCGACAGAAGCAGAATGGGAATATGCTGCTCGCGCGGGGTTATCAGGTAAAAAGTATCCGTGGGGTGATGTGCTATCTACTGTGAAAGCTAATTATGACAGAAATGTTGGAGATACAACAGCGGTTGGTAAGTATCCCGCGAACGGGTATGGATTGTATGACATGTCTGGGAATGTTTGGGAGTGGTGTCTGGATCTTTATGATGATGACTTCTACTTTGCATCGCCTCGCAAGAATCCACGTTCAGGGACGAATGAACCAGAATACATAATCAACAATTTTATGGACCTTAAAACTGAGCGCGTATTGCGCGGCGGTGGTTGGAGTACTTCACCACAAGACATCTGCGTTGCCCGTCGTTTTCTGCTCTCACCAAGGAATACAATCTATGACTGCGGTTTCCGTTGCGTACAGTAACACTTTAGCGGAATTAATTCCTTTTCCTATTCTGTTTTCTATAATAAAAATAAACCCCTACTACACCGGCAATCGCACCGACTGCGTCAGAAATCAAATCTGATAGTGTAGCGAATCTACCGGGCACATACATTTGATGCAGTTCATCGCTTACACCGTAGAGGATTGAGATCAGTGCTGCTACTGTCCATATCCATCCTACGGGTAACCACTTCGGTGGAGCGTTCACAAACGCTAACGTCAGCAATACACTGAGGATGCCGTATTCTATGAAATGGTAGAGTTTGTCAATTGACAACCACTCAAATTTTGGCATCGGGAGTGGTGGTTGTTCCAAGGACGAAACGGCAAAAATAAGTGCCATATAAAGGATAGGTGGTGCCCAATATTTAAGATAACGCATTGAGAATCGCATCCACATCGTAGACACAACCACCCCATGTGCCGCCACCGACAGATTGTAACGCTGCCCATAGCCGTGTATCGTCAGGCAAATCCTCGTCTGATGATAAGTCGGGGCGCGGTTGTCGTTGTGCTAACACTCGTTCACCCGCTGCAGCACCGAAATGCTCATTACCATGTCCAACTAAATCAATACTCCCTATTAATTTTCGAGTGTCAATCTGAATCTGTATTATGTCGCCATCAAGGACTTTTCCAATAGGTCCGTTAGCAAGTGCTTCTGGTCCAACGTGTCCGATACATGCGCCGGTTGATACTCCCGAAAATCGTGCATCCGTAATCAAGGCAATATGTTTTCCAAATGACAAGTGTTTGAGTGCCGAAGTGAGTTGGTATACCTCCTCCATTCCAGTTCCTTGTGGACCACGACAACACAAGACCATTATATCTCCAGGGTTGATGTCAGTTTCTCCTTGCCCTTTAAGTGTTTGTATCGCGTCTGATTCCCGAACAAAAACCCGTGCTGGTCCCGTCAATCGGTACACACCATCTGCATCAACAACGCTCGGATCAATCGCGGTGCTTTTGATAACAGAACCTTCAGGGGCAAGATTGCCTCGTGGAAACGTGACAGTACTTGTTAGCCCTGCGGCTTTTGCAGCATTCGGATCCAAAATGACTTCATCAGGTGCAACGTTATCACGTTCTTCCAGCAATTCCCGTACGCGTTTTCGCCTTTCGGATGTTTCCCACCAATCAAGGTTGCTACCGAGAGTTTTACCTGTTGCTGTAATCACATCTTCGTTGAGAAGACCTCCCAATTTGCGTAAGTGGAGCATAACTTCAGGCACACCACCAGCAAGGAAAACACGAACTGTGGGGTGTCCTACTGGACCGTTCGGCAAAACATCTACAAGGCGAGGGACACTTTGATTGATTTCTGTCCAATCATCTACTGTAGGACGCGACAACCCAGCAGCATGCGCAATCGCAGGGATGTGTAACAGCAAGTTAGTTGACCCACCAAACGCAGCGTGAACGACCATTGCATTATGAATCGCTTCGGGGGTAACAATATCATTCATCGTCAATCCATTCGCCGCTAAATTCACCACTGCACGCGCAGAACGCAGTCCCATATCCGACCAAATATTTTGTCCAGACGGTGCTAATGCTGTGTGTGTTAAGCTCATTCCTAACGCTTCACCGACAACCTGTGATGTCGCCGCAGTTCCCAAAAATTGGCAACCACCACCAGGAGTCGCACAAGCACGACATCCCATGTCTGCTGCATCTTGCAGGCTAATCTCACCGTGAGCAAAACGTGCTCCAATTGTCTGGATTTTTCCCGCATCTTCACCTGTCGTCGGTGGTAATGTTACACCACCCGGAACGAGAACAGCCGGTAATTCCCGCATTGAAGCGAGTGCCATCATCATTGCTGGTAAGCCTTTATCACAGGTTGCAACACCAACAACTCCCTTTCGCGTTGGTAGAGAACGGATTAGTCTGCGGAAAATCTGCGCTGCATCATTGCGGTATGCAAGACTATCCATCATACCGACAGTCCCTTGTGTCCGACCATCACACGGATCAGAACAGTAACCTGCAAACGGAATTGCAGCAAGATTTTTTAGTTCATGGGCAACCGCCTGCATCAAAAGTCCTACTTCCCAGTGTCCTGTATGATATCCGAGTGCAATCGGACTGCCATCAGGAGCGCGGATACCACCTTGTGTGCTGAGTATAAGGAATTCCTCTCGTCGTAGTTCTGTCGGTGCCCATCCCATTGCTGTGTTGTGACTCAAACCAAAAATATCGCCACTTGGTCGGTTCAGAAGCATCTCTGCCGTAAGTGGCAAGCTACCTTCGGGACCAGCAGCGTGCGTCTGTATGTCGTAAATATCGCTATCACCTGTATCTAAGATGTCAGTGTAGTTTATCGGTTTTGTCATTCGGTGTTCCCTTTCTTGTGGTCATTGAGAACTTCAATTTTTTGTCATATAGGCATAAACTTGTTCTATAGCAAACGCATAAGCAGTAAATTTTGTTGATGCAGCCTAAGGTCGATATCAAAACTGTCATATTGCTTTAGATTTAAATATTGTGA
>VYFM01000143.1 GCA_009842375.1 Candidatus Poribacteria bacterium
TGTGCATTGCACAATTCCCTTGTCCCTATTGGAATTTTGCAAGCGGCTCCATGGTCATTTTCAAGGTCTCTCGAAGGTGTTGACCCACCCTCCAGCCCTGCAGATTTGCCATCCTCCTTCCTGGCCTCCGGAGACTTCCCGCGTCCTGTTTCTTGCCCCGTTTTAGCCGGCTCAATTGCCTCCAACGCCGCGATCCGCTCTCCGGTCACCGCTTCCAGCCTGTCCCGGAGCGCCTCCCGGTCATCGGTCACCAGCTCCGCCCGGTGCCTGGCCCGGCTGATCTCCACGTACAGCGTCTTCTGCGTGGTCAGGTTCGGATGGTTCGCCTCCATGGCCGCGATCACCGTGTCCACCGTCCGCCCCTGGAAGGCGTGCACCGTCGAAGCCCACGCCCGGTCGATATGCCGCAACTGCCCATCGCCTTTTTCAAGCTCCAGCATCCGGCTGTCCTCCAGCCGGAAGGATATTCTTCCGTTCCGGATCGAAACCACCTCGGCGGTCTGGCTGTTCACGAGGCCGAGCTCCGCATCGTTGCGCGTCCACCGGATCCGGTCCCCCGCCCGCAGTTCCATCTCTTCCGTGCGGTAGACCTCCACCCCGCCGCTTCTCGCCCCGATCTGCCCCGGTTTCCACGGCACGGGGGTTCCGTCTTTACCTTCCAGAAGAACCGTCTGGTTCTTTCCATCTATACTTGCCACCCTGAGTTCATCCCCCTTCTCCACCCCGAGACGTTTGTAGGGACGGTGGAACCCCACCACGTCCCCAGGGGCGTAGTTGGCCACCAGGGACTTCTCCGCATGGGTGTATCCCCTGGAAACCAGTGTTTCTCCCATGAATGCTGGGCCATGCACAACCCCGTCCCGAACAAGACGCTCCCGCACGATCCCGTTGATGTCTTTTCTGAGCTCATGGCTCGGCGCCATCAGTCCCGCGTTTTCCCTCTTCTCAGGTGACAGGGCGAGCCACCGCGCGGCGGCGGCCCCCGCCAGATTGTCCGGATTCACTTCGGCTATGTTCTCCCCCAGCTTCTCGAACGCCATCTTTATATCCCCCGAAAGACTCGCCTCTACGGCGGCCTTCAGATCCGGGTCCCGCTGGCGCAGTATCTCGTCCATCACCGCCGTCTTCATGCCTTTCTGCTGAAGCTGGAAAAACGGCTTGCCGGCGTCCACGGCGTCGAGCTGTTTCCTGTCCCCCACCAGCACCACCCGGGGTATTCTGAGCGCATCGGCGATCCGCAGAAGGTCCCGGGCCTGCACGGTGGAAGCCAACGAGCCTTCATCGACCACCAGCACGGTTTTTTTGTGCTTCATCCGCAGCGCCCGTTCTCCCTTCCTCGTCATGCGTC
This sequence comes from Candidatus Poribacteria bacterium, assembly GCA_009842375.1. Taxonomy (GTDB): domain Bacteria; phylum Poribacteria; class WGA-4E; order WGA-4E; family WGA-3G; genus MSPOR6. The sequence goes on from VYFM01000143.1 coordinate 1,349, forward strand.
CCCCGGCCACGCCATGGTGGCGCATGAGAAACCGCTGCAGGGTCTCGCTTGAAATACCGGATTCCCCTTCCAGCGTCCGCGCCGCCGAGGCCGATGGCGCAAGCCCCCTGACCTCGTATCCCTTCTTCTCGAGAAGAGCCCGGGCGCGGTTCAGCATGGTGGTCTTGCCGCTGCCCGCATATCCCTGCACGCCCACCGTGCGGTCTGCGGCCGAGAGGATCAGCCGGACGGCTTCCTTCTGGCCATCGGTCAGCGGCCCGTTCCGGAGCGCCTTGTCCACGGCCCGGCCGCGCATCGCCACGGTTCCCCGGCCCTGTCCCGCTTTCATCAGCAGGGTGGTCTCGCGCTCGTCGGCCAGGGCACGGTCCGTGGTCAGGCAGTCCTCCAGCCCCGGCAGCCGGGCCGCGTGCAGCGTCCCCGCCTTGATTCTGGACTCCACCTCGCGCTCGATTGCGTCGATGGAGGCCCTGCCCGGATTCCAGGCCAGCGCCGCGGCGACAAGGCCCGTGCGCCCGAACACCGCCTCCCGCTCCGACCGATGCGCCACCGCCCAATCCACCGCCTCGGCGGCAGGATTATTCGCTTTGAACTCTTTGGAATCTTTCGAATCCCTTTCGGGTGATACCGGTTCCCTGTGGGGGCTGTCCCTGTCCTGAGCCACCGACCTCGCCATCGCCCCGGCCACCAGGGCCCCGGCGTCGAATCCGAGGTCCGCGGCCTGCCTCTGCCAGGCGTCCGCCAGTTCCTCCCGGTCCATGTCCCGCTTCGCCGCCCGGGTCATCAGCGCCGCCCGTTCCGCCAGGCGCTGGCTTGCGGTTCCTTCCGTGCCGCCCACACCCTCCGTCGACCGCTCCGCCACCGCCGCCTCGATCTCCGCCCGCCGGGTCGAGAACGCCTCGATCACCCTCCGGGACACCCCCGATATTTCAAACCTTCCATCCGCATGGGTCTTTTCGATCCCGTATCCGAGTCCCATCAGGCCCTTCGCCAGTTCGCTCCGGTACAGCGCCCCCAGCAGCATCTTGGAGGCGTACAGCCTCTCGTTGGACAGGCTTCTCCATTTTTCATCTTCACCCTTCACCATGTTGGCGATCACCGAGTGGGTGTGCAGGGCCGGGTCCAGGTTCCGCGACGTGTCGTGCCGGAAGGTGGCGATCACGGTTTTCTGGCTTCCCCTGCGGACGATGTCCCCGGTGGCGGGGTCCTTCATCCTCGTCTCCGCCGCGTTCCGCTCGAACCAGTCCAGCGCCTTCCTTACGGCACGGTCATGGACCTCGGCAACCCGCTCGTCTCCCCCCACCAGGGATGCAAGGGAAACCGACTTGGGGGCGGAGAAGGTGAGGTCCCGGCCGGGACGGTGATTGATCCCCCCGTCCCGCTCCCGACGCCCGAGGCGCTGGCCCGAGCCGTCCGGCACGGTTCCCTCAAGGACCGCCTTGAACACGTCCGGGTCCACCGGACCCGAGAGGCCGAGATCGGCTGCGCCCCTCCCCGTCCATTCGCTGGCGGCCCTGTGCTCGGGATCGTCCCTGGCGTAGTACCCGTCCCGCTCGTAGTACGATACCCCCTGCGAGGAAGAGGCCAATGCCCCGATCGACGCCACCATCTCAAATCACGATTCCTTTATTGACTTCTCCATCGGGCTCCGTTCTCCCGGTCGGAGGTCTTTCATCTTCCGAACCAGGTGTCGTCCTCCCGGTGAGTCCTTCCGCTCCATCGTCCACCGGCATGTCCAGGGCGACCGTTCCTTCAGGTTCCGTATCGACCGGTATCTCTATGGTGGAACCGGTTTCGTGTTCCGGTTCCAGTCCCGATTCCAACTCCACCGCTTTCCTCTCCCCTTCCTCCTGACACTTGAGAGGAACGAAGCGGTCGGCGACCCTGGGGCGATTGACGTAGTCGAGCCGGATCCTGGCCACCGGCAGCGGACCAGGAAACCGGAGATATCCGTTCAGGTTCTTCAGCCGCATGATCTCCGACGCCAGGGCCAGCGCACGGAGTTCCCTCTTCGGCGTGAGGGACACCCCGTCGCGGATGGTGTTGGCCCCGTAGGACAGGCCCTCGGACATCTCCTCCACCTCGCTCCGTCCCAGGCAGTCCGCCGACCACTGCGCCGTGTCCCGGTCCGGGGACCCCAGCACCACCCGGGTGCCGCAAAGCCCCGAGATGGTCTCCGCCCCGTTTCGCCCATAGAGGTCCCGCAATGCGGAAATAACTTGCACACCAAGCACAAAAGACCCGCCGAACTGGCGGGACTCCGCCAGTCCCGGCTGCAGGCTCGGCACCTGGTGCAGGGTGGGCAGTTCGTCGAGGATGACCCAGATCCTCCGCCCGTCCGACTGCTCCAGCGAGAGCATCGCGTTGACCGCGATCTCCAGCCAGGTCGAGATCAACCCTCTCAAGCTCGCATGCTGGTCTCCCCGTGAAGTCAGGAACAGGAATCCATTTTCATCTTCCCTTTCAACCCAGTCACGGATGGAGAAGGGAGAGCCGGGAGAATCGTCCGGAAGCAGTTCCAGGGCGCCGATGTTGGCGGTGAGCATGGCCCGGACGCTGAGGGCGGTCTTCGGGTTCTCCGGATCCACGATGGCCTGCGCGACGGTGCCTTCCATCACTTCCGCCAATGCCGTCAGTTCCGTCTTCAGCAGATGCTCCACCAGCACCTTGTTATTCTTGACCCCCTTCTTCCAGAGTACGCCTGCGCCGTTCGAGAACAGCTGTCTTGCGGCCGTGACCCAGAACGGATCGACCGTATCCTTCTGCTGTGGGATCAGGGCCGCCGCCATCATGTCGAAATCCCTTGGACCCCTGGCTTCGAAGAAGGGAGACCAGCGGGGGGCGCGGGCATCCAGGGGATTGAGAAGAACATCCCGTTCGGAATCGAAGAAGGAACGGGTGTAGCTCCCCATCTTGTCGTAGATCACGCAGCGTTCCCCCCTGGCCCGGATCTGGGCCACCAGATCGGAGATGAGCACCGTCTTGCCGGAACCGGTGGTGCCGGAGACGATGGTGTGCTGGGTCTCCGCCCGTTCGGGATACGGCACCCCCGCGATGCGATAGGGCCTTGCACGGCTTGCACGGACGGACAGGGATAGGGCATGACCCACACGGGCAGTTACCGTATAAGTCGAGAGAACCTGGCGGCGGAGTTGCCTTGGGGTGGTCAGTTCGGCCCCCCGAATTCTTTTTTTCCGATTCAGTTGCCGGCCGCGGAGCCAGAAGACGACGAGCAGTGCCAGAATGGCGAGAACGCCGTACCGGAGCCCGAGAAACGCGCTCTCGATGATCTCGTCCTTCAGGCGCTCCCGGGCGTACAGGGCCCTGGGGGA
>VYFM01000145.1 GCA_009842375.1 Candidatus Poribacteria bacterium
GTACATTGTCATCATAAGATGCCATCTATTTCTGAATTTCCTAAAAAAACTACATTTTTTAAACCATTTCTCAAATAACTTCCCTCTTTAATATTGAAACCTAATTTGAAATTGGTCTATGGATACCGATTTGATGACACTCAGTGATCTTCAAGACGATGCGTTGATACGTCTTGTACAAAACCGTGATGAGGCAGCATTTGCTGAACTCATGTCACGTCATACACCTAAAATCTGGGGTATAATTGTTACAAAATCCAGACAACATCGGGATGCAGAAGAGATTCTAATGAATGTGTGGATGGCGGTCTGGGAAAACATTGAAGGTCTAAGGAAAATTGATAGTTTTAGAACTTGGTTACGTAGAGTAACATTAAACGCATGTAGAAGGTACTACAGTTCTCACCGTCGTTCACGTGATGTAATCCTGCAGAGTCATGAGGAATTATTTGAATATATTGACAGAACAGCTCCTTCACGTTATCGTGAAACACAATTACATCAAGACGCCAGAGAAGCTGTGGAACATCTTCCACAAAGGGTGCGTTCCATTGCACGATTATATTATCTTGAATCATGGAATGTCAACGATATCGCTGACCAATTAAACATAGCAATAGGAACAGTCAAGACAAGATTAGTTGAAATACGTAAGATCCTACGAAAAGAATTTAGTGTTGAACTACAGCAGGGAAATGTTATGCAGGTAGAATCTGTTAAAACGCAAAAACGTGGTAACTACTTTGAAGGTTATCTACCTAAAGGTGCTCTTGCCAGGTTTGGGAAAGGCTATATTTTTAACTTTGCATATTCACCCGATGGCACACGACTTGCTGTGGGATCAACCATCGGTATTTGGTTTTACGATACACAAACTGATGAAGAAATAAATTTACTAAAGGGACATAGTTATTATGTGAGTGGTGTTGTTTTCAGTCCAAACGGAAAAACTCTCGCGAGTTTTAGTAGTTGGAGTGACCATACAATTCGTATATGGGATGCTGTCACTGGTGAATCAAAGGGAGTACTTACAGGACACACAGATGAAATATATTGTCTTGTTTTCAGTCCAGATGGAAAAATGCTTGCAAGTGGGAGTAAAGATAATACATTACGGTTATGGAACGCAATGACTGGTGAACAGAATATGACTTTAGATGGTCATAAGAACCAGGTTAAGACATTAGCGTTTAATCCAGATGGTAGTACACTTGCGAGTGGCGGTAGTGATGAAGTTATACGTATTTGGAATGTTTCTACAGGAGATCTTCTACTAACATTTGCAGCACACGCGAATACTATTGATTCTCTTATGTATTCTCCTGATGGGAAGATGCTTGCCAGTCATGGTGGAGATAACAATGTGTGTTTATGGGATGCATATACCGGTGAGTTTCTACGTCTATTCAAATCTAATGCAAAAGAAATTAAGTCAATCGATTTATCTAAGGATGGTAGTACACTTGCGGGTGTTGACAACGGTAATACCCTACATTTGTGGAATACCCGTAGTGGTGAGAAATTGCAGACAATCAGATGGAATCAAAAATTTGGTTCAGTTCAGTTTTCTCCAGATGGAAAAACTTTTGCATGTGATGATGATAGTAAAGGGACTGTATTTCTATTTGATACCAATAGTGGATACCTAATACATGAATTTAAAATTGATGGAAAAAGAGAAAGGGTAAATTATTATCGTTTTTCACCTGATGGCAAGACACTTGCAGCATCGAACGGGTTTGAGATTTATTTCTGGAATGTTAATACTGCAGAACATATAAAGACAATCACAGGATATTCTGAAGTAGTTGGTGCTATAGAATATTCTCCAAATGGAAATACTGTAGCGAGTGTTGACGGTTCTGTCCGTGTTTGGGATGTAAAGACACAGAAACTACTGAAGACAATTGCCCCAGAAAGTTCAATTAGATCAATTTCATATTCTCCTGATGGAGAGCCACTGGCTTGCGGAACTCATGACAACACAATCTTGCTATTTGATGTCGCTACTTGGGAACATGTTGCAACCTTAGAAGGTCACACGAAAGGGTTATCATGCGTAAAATACAGTCCTGATGGAAATACTCTTGCCAGTGGAAGCTGGGACAATACAATCCGAATATGGAATCCAAATTCTGGAGAACTTCTAAATACACTCACTGGACATCCAGATGGGATTCATGATCTGGTTTTTTCCCCAAATGGAAGCACACTCGCAAGTTGTGGTGGTGAAGGAACAATTCGGTTTTGGGATGTTGTAACAGGAAAACATATCAGAACAATTGACCCGAAATCAGAGAATAGCATAGATTCAGTTGCGTATTCACCTGATGGAAAGATACTTGCATGTACAGGTGATAACGGTGCTGATGGAATCCGCTTTTGGGATGTTAGCACTGGTGAACTCCTAAAGACTATAGACGTGGACGCAGGTGCTTTTTCAGTAGTATATTCCTCAGATGGTAGCACATTTGCAAGTGGTGGAATGGGTGAATTATCAATTTGGGACGCTAAAACTTATGACATTGTAAAAACTTTTACAGGACATATTGATCCTGTCTATTCTGTCGCTTATTCACCCGATGGAAAGACACTCGCAAGCGGTTGCAGAGATAGCACTGTGATTCTGTGGGATTTAACAGATTAAAGCCCACAAAATATATTGGGAACTATAAGACGAGAAAATGCATATACCACAACCCGACACACAATGGACACTTCCGCCTTATGCTAAAGTACGTATTGGCAAAGGGGGTATCAATGTAATAGAGTATTTTCCTGATGGTACTCTGCTTGCTGTTGCAGGGACGATAGGAATCTGGATATACGATGTGGAAACATGTGAACCAATTGAATTGATTACAGGACATACAGCACCAGTCAATTCCTTAACCTTTTCTCCTGATTGTAGTGTGTTTGCAACAGCAAGTGATGATATGACAGCAAAGTTATGGGATACAAATACTGGTGAAAATAAAACCAGTTATGTAGGACATACAGATGTGATCAACTCCGTAGACATCAGTCCTGATGGTAAAAGAATAGTTACAGCAAGTGATGATAAGACCATTGGACTTTGGAATCTACATTCTGGAGAATTGATAGCAATGCTTGAAGGGCAGACGGAGAAGGTGTTGTCTGCTGTTTTTTCTCCAGACGGTACTGTGATTGCAAGTAGCGAGGAATTCGGAGAAGAAGGTGGAATTCGGATTTGGGATTCCTTCACAGGAGAATTCCTTAAGTTCTTTTCTGAAGATACAGATTGGGTGCAATATGTTGCGTATACCCCTGATGGAAGCATGCTCAGCAGTAGAGATTCTTGTAGAGATATAAATTTTTGGGAAGCGGACACTGGAAAAAAACTAAAACCGTGCGAAACTGATGATTGGATGCATAAATACAGTCCTGTTGCATTTTCTCCAGATGGATGCACATTTACTATTGGAGTACGTGATGGACATGTCTGCATTTGGGATATCAAAACCAGAAAATTGTTGAAAGAGTTTGAACTTGATGTACACTTTGATTCTACTCCTTCTTCTGTTGCCTTTTCACCCGATGGAGAAACAATTGCATCTGCGAGTGAAGATGGTACAATTCGGTTTTGGGAGGTAAAATCAGGGAATATCACTAAAACCATTATGGGGCACACACCTCATCTGTCCTCTACACAAAAAGCCGATGGGATAGATGAAACAGATAAACGCACGCTATCTGTTGCATATTCACCTGATAGCATCACTTTTGTAAATTCTTATGATTCCAGTATACATCTACGAAATTCAGATACTTGTGAAATTCGAACTGTAATTAACGGTCCACGTGGAAACATAAGGGAAATAACCTTTTCAGATGATGGGAACACGCTTGCGATTATTGATGAAAAAACAGCGCGTTTATGGGATGCACAAAACGGGAGATTCCTCGGAACATTCGTTGGCAATGGAAGTGGTGTTTCTTCTGTAACGTTTTCACCTGATGCTTCAGTGCTTGCTACTGGCGGTCATGACAATACAATATATTTATGGGAAGTCAGGAAAGACGAACTCTATATTATTGGTGACCTAAAAGGTACTTTTACTGGACATACAGATGTTGTATCTTCTGTAGTATTTTCACTTGATGGAAATATCCTTGCGAGTGGAAGTCATGACCAAACAGTTCGACTCTGGGATGTAGCCACAGGTAAACTATTAAAAACCCTTAATGGACATAGAGGATGTGTGCACGCAATAGATTATTCATCAGATGGCAGTATCCTGGCAAGTGGAAGTAGCGATGGTACAATCCGTTTATGGAACAGTTATACTTGTGAACTGCTGAAAACTCTATACGGGAGTCAACATAATGTATATTCCATTACTATTTCACCAAACAACAGATTCATTGCTGGAGGCACCAATGGTCTTATTTACTTTTGGGATGTACAGACAGGTAAACTACTGGATACCTATATGGGACACACTGATGTTGTAGATAGTCTTGCCTTTGCAAAAGATGGCAAAATACTTGCCAGTGGTAGTTATGATGGAACAGTCCTATTGTGGGATCTTACTATCTCGAATCATAATAAATAAACATATCAAAAGATTATGTGAAAAAACCTGAAAGTGCATCCATGAATGTGTATATAGCGGCAGACACTGATTTCAATAGTTACATGC
>VYFM01000352.1 GCA_009842375.1 Candidatus Poribacteria bacterium
GTTTAACATGTCAGGATTTTGAAAAAAATGTGGATAATTCGGATAACCTAACTCCCACTTTGTAGATTTGGTGATTGTGGAACATTAGTTGCGTATGGAGTTATTCTATGTTTTACTCAGGATGTTTCTATTATCAGTAGCTGGCGACTCATCTGACAAAATTAATGCTGGAAAAGTGCCAATTAATCTTGTCGTTTTATTTTGGTGTATGATGGGGTTTTCACTTTTATTATTATGTCTAACCTCCACTGTATTTGCAACCAAGATATTTTGTGCTGGTTGGGGTTGTTACGCTTTATTAGTTGGTTCTATCTATAAGATTACAAATGATCATCAGAAATATCATGATGATCCGGTAGTGTGGATTGGATAGATAACAAGGTTAATAATGGGAACAGGCTTTTTAATCTTAGTAATGGATTATTCAAACACAAGCCATATATGTACCCGGAGTTGTCATAGGATATTTCTCGGCTACACTCCATTCATGGGCACAGCAGAGGAAAAATAAGCAGGATGTAGCTTAAGAAGATCTATATATGAGCGATCAATTGGAACATTCAGATGGCAAAAATGCCCGATTCCTTGAGTTATATAAATTTCATTCCCAACAAGCAACTGAACTGAGTAATAGACGAACCACGACGAATCGTTTTTTTATTCTACTCTTGTCTGGCATCGCAGTAGCTTACACAACACTTTTCCAAATAGATGATAAGACTCAATTTCTTCCATTTATTACAAACAATATTAAATACCTGCCTTTTATCTTTGGATTGATAGGATTAACGTTGTCTTGGGTCTGGTTAATGTCTATTGAATCTAATCTTCTTACTTCCACGCGGAAATATAAAGTATTGAAACATATGGAGAGACATTTAGATTACGAATATTTCACAAATGAATGGGCACTTCTTGGGGTAGATAAAAAAGATAAGACCTATAGAAGTCTTGCGATAACCGAGATTATAACTCCAATAATATTCATTATCATATTTACGATACTCTACGGATTTAGTCTATGGTATTTATCATTCACTTATAATCTGCCATTATTACTGTTTTCAACTTTGTTGGGCCTGGCGTCAATTTATTTATATTTTGTTCAACCTACTGAAATGTTATATCTTTGGCTTTTTACATTGTGGTATATCCCTATAATACCTTGGATCGGATACTTTATTTATATCTATTGCTATCAGAAAATCGGTTCTGTAACCAAAGATTCCAAATAGACGTTTTGTGAATAAACCTATGCCTATGGAATAGGGTAGAATCCAATGTCCAAAATAACTCTCTCTGAAGCAGTAGGGTTAGTGCTTGTCTGTAGGTCTAAACTCTACCAAGATGCCTCTGAAGGCATTATCAGTGCCGATATATTCCCATAGACAGAGTTATTCCGAAGAAATGAATACCGATATTAACAAACTCAGAGAGTTGATACGCTACCACGAGCGTAAATACTATATTGATGACCAACCCGATATAACTGATGCTGCCTTTGATGCACTCATGCGGCAGCTTGAGGAACTTGAAAAAGCATCTCCTGAAGAAGACATCCCGTCTGATTCTCCTACGCAACGGGTTGGTGGTGGTGTCGCATTAGGTTCGCGTATACCACATCGCAGCCCCATGCTGAGTCTTGATAACACATTTGGTAAAGACGAGTTGTTGGATTTCGGCAAACGAGTACAGCGTATATTAGAAGACGCACCCGTAGAATACGTTGCTGAGTTGAAGATTGATGGGTTAGGTGTTTCACTACTCTATGAGAACGGTATTTTAGTGCGAGGGTTAACACGGGGTGATGGCGAGTTCGGTGAAGATGTGTCTGGCAATTTACGGACTATTCGCGCCATTCCATTGCGTCTCACTTCAACAGAAGATAATCCTGTTCCACCTGTCCTAGAAGTACGTGGTGAGGTGTTTATTCCAAAACATCTCCTCGACGATATCAACGTTCAACGGGAAGCAGAAGGAGAAACTCCTTTCGCCAATCCTCGCAATGCTGCTGCCGGTTCCGTGCGAACCCAGGATTCCAATGTCACCGCGAAGCGACCCTTAGATATATTCATCTATTCGCTCAATTATGTTGAAGGACTTGAAGTTACAACCCATACTGAAGCACTTGAGAAATTAAAAGGTTTTGGTTTCAAGTGCAATCCCTACACCGAACTCCACAACTCGCTTGAAGATGTCTTTATATTTTACAACCAATGGGTGGAAAAACGCGAAGAAATACCCTATGAAGTGGATGGCATTGTTGTAAAGGTCAACGACATTTCTCAACAGAGGGAGCTTGGTTCAACTGCGAAGAGTCCTCGTTGGGCGACCTCTTATAAGTTTCCTGCACATCAGACAATCACAACGATAGAAAAGATTGAGGTACAGGTTGGACGCACAGGCGTGCTGACACCCGTTGCGATTTTGGAACCGGTAAAACTCGCAGGTGCAACGATTACGCATGCCACATTACACAACGAGCAGGAAATCCTCAACAAAGATATTCGCATCGGTGATACTATTGTTCTTGAACGTGCTGGAGATGTTATTCCCAAAATCAATGACGTGCTGAAGGAAAAACGGAAGGGAGATGAGGTTGCTTTCCAATTTCCCGATTTATGTCCAACTTGTGGGACGCCCGTTCAACGTTCTGATGCAGAGGTTGCAGTCAGATGTGTGAATGCAGGATGTTCAGCACAATTGAAACGCCGTATTGCACACTATGCCTCTCGAAATGCCCTTGAAATTGAAGGACTTGGTCCCGCAACAGTAAATCAATTGGTGGACAATAATCTGGTTCAAGATGTCGCAGATCTCTACACGTTAAAGGCTGAAGAAGTCGGTAAATTGGAACGTATGGGACCTGGATTGACACATAATCTTCTACATCAAATTGAGCGTAGTAAACAAGCATCTGCAGCAAGGCTTTTGGTCGGATTGAGTATCTTTCATGTCGGGGAAACAGTGGCTGAAGTGTTGATAGATCATTTTTTATCAATAGATGCACTCAGCCAAGCGAATACAGAAGCCATTGAGGCTATTCCGGGGATTGGACCTCAGATAGCGGAGAGCGTTGCTACCTTCTTTGAACAAAATCGTCCTCTAATAGAAAAACTAAAAGCTGCAGGATTGAAATGCTTTACTGAAGAAGTTGCCAAAGCACCACAGGTTTTGGAAGATACTTTTTTCAGTGGTAAAACATTTGTTGTCACTGGTAGTCTAACCGATATGACTCGCACAGAAGCATCAACACAGATAAAGGCACGCGGTGGGAAAGTTACGTCCAGTGTGACAGGTAAAACAGATTATCTTATTGCAGGTGAAGGCGCGGGTTCTAAATATGATAAGGCAGTTGAGTTAGGTGTGGAGATTCTGACTGCAGAAGCGTTCTTTGAACATTTGGGAGAAAACTGATGACATTGACACAGAAAAGATAACCGAGGTCTTATGAGATAGTTTCGGTTAATCAGCGGGTAGATGTAAAAAAGTCATCACCTGATTCGTGCTTGGAATTCGCCGTGAATGCTCAAAGATCCTATATTTTTCAGCCGTCGAATGAGATCCGTTCATTTGAAGGTTTTTTGGTTGGCACCAGTAATTTAACGGGACATCATCCATGACTTCATTAACACGTGTTCCATTTGAGAAACGGGATGCTAATGCATCTGGATGAAGTTGTTGCCCACTATTGAGGTAACAATCCTTGTTCTCACGAAACCCATTTGAATACGCGAAGTATCGAATAACCCCCGCTTCAGAAAACACGATGGCGCATACAAGATTGGATAACCTTGTGTAATGGATTCCTGTGCTTGTCAAAGACGTTCCGTACTGTGAAGCCAGCGCAGCAATTGCTGGTAAACCTACCTGTGGGATCGAGGATGAATCTACCAAGAAGATGGGTGAGGGCATCAACAATTCAACAGCGAATTGATTTGCGCGTTGCTCACTCAGGAGATACTCCTGTTTTTGTGCCTTCTCATTTTCCGTATCATCTTCCTGCTCAGCAATCATAGCATTTAACTGTTCATCCAACGAACAGGAACGAGTAGAATCCCGCTCTAACAAGTAATGTCCAATTTCATGTGCAATGGTAAACTTACGTCGCGCTTCAGATTGGATTTTCGCGTTAACGAGAATCCCCCACGCATTTCCGACCTGCATCAGACATCCGTCACAAGTATCCGGTAATTCTCGCTCCCATAACACAATACCAAGTTCAGCAGCAATTTGCTTCGGATCAATTGGAAAATCTTGTATACTTAGGGCGCGAAGGATGTGCCATGCTGTTGCTGCTGGACTATCCTTCGCATAACGTAATCGGTTACTCGGCATTCTCGGAACCTTTATCTTCTGTTTCCGATTGTGTCTTGAGGAACTTATAAAATTCATAGAGCGTTTCTTTATCTCTTTCTCTGAAATTCATCATTCCTCTAAACATTAATTTCAACCTTTCATCAGCCATAAGGTCTTCATACCCGCGTTCTTTTTTACCGAGTAGGTAATCTGTTGTTACCTTCAGCGCATCAGATAAACTGGAAAGCGTATTAAAAGATGGTTTTCGAGTTCCTGACTCAAATTGGGATATAGCTGCTGGTGTTAAATTAGCTTCTTTTGCTAATTCAGTTTGCGTCATTTTGAGTTCACGCCGACGTTGTTTT
>VYFM01000488.1 GCA_009842375.1 Candidatus Poribacteria bacterium
CTCCGACCTACAGTTTATTATGACGATTTATCAATTAGAAATGGTATTATATGTTCACACTGTGAAACCATGTCATTTTAGGTTAATTCGTTGATACAAATTATACAATTTTACACTTTAAAGTGCAATCCATATTAAATGTGTTCTAATGTTACATTTTTTTTGCAACTATTTCTGACTGTGGTGTATAATACCCTATAAAAGTAAATTTGTTCTCTGTCATTAATATACAGTCAGTGGAGTTTTGAGCAATGACACGTAAATATTGGCAATATCAGATACTACTTGTTGCACTGGTATGTGTTACTTTCGTATGTCCGCTCTTTTGCGCTGCTTATGAACAAAAGATGTGCAACAGAAGTATGCCTGCTGAATCTGGCTCGTCTTGTTGCCAAAAAGCGAAGACTGATGCCACAAATGAGTCTGAAACTCCGTCAGAAACAGATACCTCGTGCTGTGTATCAGGTTTAGAAATTGTTCTTCCTAACGACACATACAATCTTAACACAACACGCGAATCGGTTGAGGAATACCTTGTTTCAACCCTTCCATTATCTTCAATTCTGCCAGTCGCTCAGGAGCAATTGCTTCATTTTACACTTCCACCAAAATTAGTTATCTCATCACTCCACCCCAACCTTTCCCGCCGCGGTCCTCCTAATACCCATTCTTAAAGAGTACATTCAATCAGAAGATTAAACGATTATTCTGCCCCTATGCTTACAAAAGCAATGGAAATTGACTGTCATTAATTATAACTGTTTTACTAAGGGTTATATTTGGAGGAATCATAATGCAAGCTCGGAATTTCACTTTCTACATTTTTCGTAATGCCATAGTACTCGTCTTAACCATGTTGTTATTCGTAAACTTGAGTTATGCTGAGCAACATGCAAAACATGATACACATAACCAACACAAAACAAGCACCTTAAATGTTGCGCTAAACACCGATCCGCAAAAGATTGAGGCGGGAAAACCCACAACTCTTATGTTCAAACTGACCGATGCAATGGGTGAACCTTTTACCGATTTGATGATACATCATGATCGGATTCTACACGTGCTAATCGTCAGTGAGAATTTGCAGATTGTTGGACATGTCCACCCAGAAGATTTTGAGTCGCGTGATATGTTGGCGGAACTTGAAGGAACTTATACAGTGCACTTCACATTTCCCTTTGCAGGCAGATACATATTAGCACTTGATGTGATGACGGCAGATGACGAATTCGCTAAATACCTGTCCGTAGATGTCGTGGGTGAAAAGAGAATGACAAAAATGACTGAAGACCTTCGCACCGAAAAAACTATCTATGGATATAAGGAAGAGGGTGGGGATCGGTTCACAAAAGCGGTTTCCATTACCGATGAAAAAGGCACTTCCGAATATCATGTAAAAATAGAAGTGCCTGAACAAATCAAGGTTGGTGAGATGGTCCATATTACATACCATTTTTCGCGTGATGGAAAGCCTGTCACCGATCTTATTCCATTTTTAGATGCACCGATGCATTTCGCTATCGTTAGTACCCGTTTAGATGGTATACTACATACGCATGGTACAGTTCCAATGAATGGAAAAATGAAAAAAATGGTAGAGACAGATCCACATGCTGGACACAAAATGAAAAAGAAAGTCACAACGGAGCATCAACATCAAGGTACTACACCAGATAAATTCGGACCTAAAGTGATGCTCATGACAACATTTACGAAGGCAGGAAAATATCAAATTTTCGGTCAACTCAAGCATGCGGACCAGATTCTATTTCCTACCTTCATGGTTGAAGTTGTAGACTAAAACACTTTTGTCTGCTGTCGCTTAACAGACAGCGGCAGCAGACAACTACATTAGAAGGAGATGACTGATGTTTATCCAACACTACCGTTACATACGAGTAAGCATTCTACTTATGTTTGTTTTCTTTATGGTAATCTCACCGATACTGAGTAATGCTCATGAGACAGAGTGGCCCGGCGAGAAACTTGATGCTATTTTCCCAAAGGCAAAGAAATTTGTTCAGCGAAATGTTGTGCTTACCAAAGAAAAAATCGCTTCAATTGAGAAAGAACTCGGTTCAAAACTACGTCAAGAAGACCATAAACCAATCTTCTATATCGCAATGAACGAACAAAAGAAACCTATCGGTTTAGTGTTGTTTGTTGATGTGAAGGGACCCCGCGGGACTATTGATGGGGCAGTTGGTCTCAATATGAAGGGAAAAGTGGTAAAGGTTGCTGTCTATGAACACAAGGAATCGGACGCGATTGCTTCAGACAAATTCCTTAAACAATTTATTGATAAAGGTATAGACGATGCTTTTAAAGTTAGTGATGATATTGAGGCTGTTAAGGGACAGGAGGAAGCTTCAAAAGCAGTTGCACTGATACCGAAAAAGACATTAGTCATCAGTTACGCGCTTTTCCTTAAACGTAAACCAAAAACAGATGTAGAAAAGAAACCGCAACCTGAGGAACCATCAGAAGAGTTACCTGAAGTTGAAGACCTTAAGGAACTCATGATCTTAATGGTGGATGAATATTTTGTCATCTATGACTATTTTGACACAGAGGAAGGCAAAACAGAAGCAGTTGAAGCTGCCAAAAAACTCGCGACCTATACTAAAGCAATCTCTCAATTTGAACCACCCAAAAATGCTGACCAACAGGAAGAATATGTTGAGATGCAGGATAAGTTTAGCAAAATGCTCAAAGAATTTGCTGAAGCAGTTGAGAAAAACGGTATTACTGACGAGACGCGTAAGCAGTGGGAGAAAATTGATGCCCTAATAAAACAAGCACACATCCGTTTTAGCCAAGAAGAAATTGATCTCGAATCGTATTAAACCGCCAGAACATTAGTGTTGATATTACATCTCACATTCATTGCTTATAGGAATTTACCATGCGAAAATTCATCGTCTCTTTCTCAATCGCTTTCTTTTTTGTTCTAATTGCTCAACATTCCTTTGCTCTGCCAGCCTTTTACAAGATGTTCCGCTCAAAATATGGATGGGCAAGTGGCTGTAATGTTTGCCATTTCTCCAAGAAAGGTGGAGATTCCCCCAATCCGTATGGAAGGGCATTCCTACACAACGGAATGAACCTGTCAACCTTCATCCGTATCGCAGAGGCGGATTCAGACAAAGATGGGTTCAGCAACATCGCTGAAATTATTGCTCGTGCGTACCCTGGAGATGCTGCCAGCACACCTGAAAATGTGGAATCTTCAAACGAACTGTCTGAATCAGAGGATACCTCCGATAGTGATGATGAGGATGTTTTTAGTTTTGATGACGTAGAAACATCTGGGGACTCTGAGGGTACTGACTTTCTTGGTGGTGCGTTCGGAAACTTAGTATTTGGTGGTGCGTTGGATATTCGTCGTCCGACGCGCGGGCAAGACTTAGTACCCGATGCCACTAATTGGGATACTGGTACGACATTGATCCATGTTGCGGAATTCGTCGTGACAACAAATGTAGGCGATCATGTCAGTGTGTTAGGAGAACAGTTGTTGACGACCTCTCCATTAGGGACACAGGTTGCGGATGACCACGGTTTTATCTACGCTATTTTGACTGGACTTCCTGTTCTACCAAAAGGAGCATCGCTGAAAATCGGACGGTTTCGACACGGTTTCGGTATTGACACAAAATCGGATGCCGCAGCGAATCCACTGTACAATTTAGTGCGGAAAAATATCGGTTTTATTTCTGACCGCGGACTACAATTCAACGGATTTGTTGGTCCCGTATCATATACTTTATCACTGGCAGATGGTCCAGATTCTCTACGCACTGTGACTGATGGGACTGTAACAACTGGCATCCGAATCGGTCCGCACGGAAGCGGTGGAGGAGTCCTGAAACCGATTCGAAATAACAGTCCTCCACTGTTTTTACATTTGAACGGGACGTTACCCATATTCGGTAAACGGATATGGCTTGGAACATCCTATTTCGATGGCAATAGTTATTCGTTTAATCCGATAAATGGAGATGTCAACCCATCAACTTTGTTATACAAACGCCGAGTAGGTCTCGCAACAAGTTTTAAGTTATGGCGGTTTGACTTGGCAGCGGAATGGGTTCGTGGACAGGATACACAACTGTTGAAATATCTACATATTCCGATACCAGCAGAGGACCGTAAGGCAACAGTGGAAGGGTATTATTTACACGCTGAATTGCCCCTAACAGAAACCTTAGATATTCGGTTGAAGTATGATGTCTGGAATCCAAATGTAGCAAAGTATAATACGATGACATTCAACCGAGAACAAGATGAACAGGTTTGGACAACACTCGGTGGAGCATTAACGTGGCATTTTGCAGAGGGTGCCTTAGCACGGATTGTTTACCAAGTAAATAACTTTGAAAAGTCCACGCGAAGTGCAGCAATAATTCCTCAGTTACTGGTTGAATTTTGAGTTGGTTTTACGGATATTTGACATAGGTGTCAACGGGGCATTCACAGAATTGATTTAGTGGTTGAGGAACGAAACCCAACATCTTCGCTCGTTCTTTGTAGGTCGGACTTCGCTTTGCTCACTCCGATCTACGGACTGTAGCCCAAACTGGAAAGTTTGTGCAGCGTATACGCAACCTAACAGGTTACGCTACAATTGTGTGCAAGT
>VYFM01000527.1 GCA_009842375.1 Candidatus Poribacteria bacterium
TTTTATGTTATTTTTTTGTATTTTTCAAAATTTGTATATTTATTGTGTAATATTTTTAGTGCGAAAAACTTTACACACCCGATACAAAGTACATTATTGCATAATCATCAATCTTTTGCTATAATAAATGTTATATTGCATTGGTCAATCATCCCCGCTTAGAAAATCGAAGGAGTAATAAATGGACGATAGAAGAGGTGCCGCACATCGTTCCCTGCCTATCTGTACGCTTGGTGCAACAGGACATGGTAAGACGACCTTGACCGCAGCGATGACACGGGTAATTCAAAAAATTGGATCTATCCGTTCTAAAATAGACAACCACTTTGAACAACAGGTGCCGGATCACCATCCTATCCGAGAGGGTGTCGGGATAACTTATCGCTCTGTGGATTATGAAACCAGCGGAAAACACTATACCCAGTTTGACTGTGAAACAGATCTTGATATTGTCAAAATGCTTGTTAGCTGTTCATTCGCAATTCAAGGTGCAATTTGGGTGGTTGATGCGGTTGATGGTGTTACACAAGAATCTTCTGAACATATCAAAATTGCCCAACGATTAAATATACCTACAATCATTTCATTTCTAAATACCCGAAATATCGTAAAGGATGAAGAACTTATAGATATTTGTCAACAAGAAATGCGTGACCTACTTACGGAAAATGGATGGGAAGAACAGAACAACCCGATTATAGTCGGTGATGCTGATAAGGCACTAACTTACAAAGGGGATCGTATTAACTCTGACCACTGGAAACCGATTGTAGACCTAATTTTTGCGATGAATCGGTGTATGCTAAAACCTATCAATCCTGATAATTTGCCTCCAATTATGCCGATCTATGAGATTGTAGAGGAACAGAAAGAACGCGTAACTGTACGTGGTGAGATTGTTCAGGGACATCTCGTAGTTGGACATGCTGTGGATATCGTGGGAAAAGGTGATAGGATTAAGACGAAGTGTCTGAGTATAAAGGATAATGAAGTGTGCGTTGAATCCGAACCTGATTGGTTGTCTGTTGGACAGGTGATGTGTCACCCGAAGACAATAAAAGCACATTCAGAATTTACTGCTCTCGTCTATCTACTCACTCAGGAAGAGAGTGGAACGCATATACCCTTAATTGAAAATGACAAACCTGAAATTCGTTTGTGGGGTATTGATGTCACCTCTCGCCTACATCTCCCGGATGATTTATCTATAGTCAACCCGGGTGCGAATGCCCATGTTTCATTTGCCCTTGATGTACCGCTTGCAATGGAATTTGGTACTACTTTTGAAGTAAAGAAAATGGGATCATGTATAGGTCTCGGTGTTGTGACCGAGGTAGTGTAATTCTATTTTAGTTTGGACAATTTTAATAGTTCTCTGAAAAAGGTTTAATGAACCCTTGTATATTCTTACCAAGTTTGGTTTTTCCACCTGTCGCCCCGCTGGGGCTTTAGGTCTGAGTTCATGTTCTATACACATTCCGCCCCGCTGGAGCTGATCAGGTATGTATAATATTATTTCTGAATGATAAAGGATCATTGTCTTGTAGGTCGGAGTGAGTTTACAAAGTCCGACATGGGAAACCCGATGAAATCTTATGTGTCGGACTTCGCAAGCTCACTCCGACCTACAGTTTATTATGACTATAATCTATCTACCGCGCAGCCTCAATGGCATCAGATAATGTAAGGTCTCCTGTATACAGGGCGCGTCCGATAATCGCACCACTTGCACCAATATTCTTTAAGGCTTTAATATCTGAGAGGGATGTAACACCTCCTGATGCAATTACATTTGCAGATATTGCTTCAATAATATCCTTTGTTGCCTCAACATTAGGACCCTTGAGCATTCCATCGCTTTTTATGTCTGTGTAAATAATGGTCTGTACCTCAGCCATCTCGATTGCGAAATCAACTGCAGACTTTTGTGATACCTCTAACCATCCGTGTGTTGCAACCATCCCATCATTTGCATCAATACCAACAGCAATGTGTTCCCCATGTTTTTCACATGCTTGTTTCACTAATTCAGATTGCTTGAGTGCTGCAGTACCTAATATAACGCGATGCACGCCTAATGACAAAACTGCCTCAATCTGTCCCATACTTCGGATGCCACCGCCAAGTTGTACAGGTATATCAAGCACATCAACGATCTCACTGACAATATGTAGATTTGCTGATTCACCTTGAAATGCCCCATCTAAATCAACGAGATGAAGGTATTCAGCACCTTCTGTTTGCCACCTTTTTGCCATTTCAACAGGAGAATCAGAGAATACTGTTTCCTGTTCTGCGATCCCTTGAACTAAATTGACGCACTTGCCCCCACGTAAGTCTATTGCTGGTAATATTTGCACTGTTGAACCTTTCTGTTATTCTTCTTGAAAAATACCGAGTAATTTCAATTGTGCTATTGAGATAATAGCGATTATGATAAATAGCACCCATCCGATTGTAGCTGCATAACCGAGTCGCATAAACTGAAAGCCGTTTTTGTAGAGATACATGACAATGGTTGACCCAGCATCTGCAGGTTCCCCTCCGTTTGTAAGGATAAAAGGCAAATCAAATAGTTGGAACGAACCGATCATTGATACAACAAAAACGAATGCGATAACTGGTCTTAAAGAAGGTAATGTGATATGTATAAACAACTGCCACCAATTTGCCCCGTCAACCGCAGCTGCTTCATACAATTCCTGCCGAATCCCTTGAAGTCCTGCTAAGAAGAAAATCATATTGAATCCTGCCCACTGCCAAACACCCGTGAGAATAACAGCAGGCATCACAAATTTTTCCTCACTTAGCCATCCAATTTCTTTACCAAAAATAAGAAATTCATTGTTTATGAGTCCCGCCCGTTGATCAAATATTAGATTGAATATAATTGCGATAAATACACCTGCAACAAGGACAGGTACAAAAAATGCAAGGCGTAATATGTTTCTCCCCTTCACTACTTTTGAGTTCAGCAAAATGGCAAGAAACAGTGCAAGTGGTAATTGGAGGATTAAGGTGCCAAGAGCAAAATAGGTAGTGTTCCAAAGTGATTTCCAAAAGATTGGATCGCGAAACAGGTCTATAAAATTAGCAAATCCGACAAAGATTCGACTCTGGAATCCGCGCATCTCATAAAAACTCATGACCAGCGATGAGATTAACGGATATCCCATAAATACGATAAAAAGGATGTAAAAAGGTGCAATAAATAGATATGGTGCAATTCGCTGTTGTTGATGCCAATAGTTAAATCTATTTCGTCCTGTCTTCATTTTTTATTCCCTCTGCCCACCGTTCTTGGTCTTTCGCTATTAGCGTTTGAACTTTTTCTGCAAGTTGTGTCAATGCTTCTCGTGGAGTCTGTTTTTCAGTAACTGCGTTGAAAATTGCATCATTCAATAAATCCGCTGCTTCAGACCAATATGGATTCTGATAACGTGGTGGTAAATCGGGTGCAAGTTCAATAAATAATTGACCAAGTGGTTGTCCACCAAGGTATTGGTCAGGTTCTTTGTATATTGGAGCGTCCCACGCTGCTTTGAGAGGTGGAATAATCCGTGTGGTCTCGTATCGGTTAATAAGACCTGCTTTATCAAAATAGGCGAATTTCAGAAGTTCCCATGCGAGATCTGGATTTGGACACTGTTTTGTTATTCCAACCATTGTTCCGCCGCGGGTTGTGGTGCGTCTGCTGTCGTGTTCCCACGCTGGCATGCCGATAGCTTTCCACTTACCAGACATCTGTGGCACTTGGCTTTTGAGGATTCCGACATACCAATCAGGTGCGAGGATAGATAGTATTTTACCGTCTTGCATTGCGGCGAAGTTACTCGGATCTCCATGCCATGTGCCGTAAACGGGTGTAGCTATCTGATGTTCGTTAAATAATGATGTAAAGAATTCTAAAGTATCGATTGCAATTTCACTGTCAATGACAACATTTCCATTCGCATCAAAAAAGCCACCGCCTCTTTGAAGGAGTAAGTTAAAGTAATCGCTTTCTGTTCGCCTGTCCAAAACAATTGCATATTGGTCAATTTCTCCATCTCCATCAAGGTCACGAGTTGCTTTTTTTCCAGCAGTGATAAAGTCTTCCCAAGTTTCAATCTCAGTCATATCTACACCAGCGGCTTTAAATAGGTCGTCTCGGAATAATAAAACAACAGGATGCAGGTCGTGTGGAATACCAAATATCCTGTCTTTGTAAGACCATGGTGTGAATCGACTGACGACCAATTTGTCCATCCAACCTTCGCTTTCCAAACGTGATCGAAGGTCAACAAATCCGACTTCGTCTATATCCCCTTTAAGAAAACGTCCAATTGAGGTAATCTCAACTTCAACAACATCCGGTGCACCGAAATCAGAAAGCAATGCTGTGAGAAGTTTGTCGTGCATAGTTCCACCGTAATTGATGAGTTGTACGTTAACTTCCGGATACATTTCCTCAAAGATAGGTATGCGTGCTTGATATTCTTCGTAATGCGTATTGGCAAAAATCCAAAATTCGAGATTCTCTCCTTTTTCCTCCGTAGGCGTATAAATAAAAAGACACGAGACAAGAAACAGCGCTAACATTACCATCGGACCTTTACCAAGTGGGAAGTTATCTATATCAAAGAGTATACG
>VYFM01000140.1 GCA_009842375.1 Candidatus Poribacteria bacterium
GCATCTGAGAGCGGTTCAGGATTATTTAGAAGTTGGGCAACTGTACCTTTACCATGTTGTATTGTGTTTAAAAGTTCTCTGAAGTCTTTTTCTAAAGAAGAAGCAGCAGATGTTGCTATCTTAAGGTTTTCTATAATTGGAGCGATATCTTCACTTCCCTTTGTAATGAATGTGCTCCCTTGTGAAATAAGACCAGAAATTTCGGTTTTCAATTCATCTGAGTCATTCCGGAATTGCGTTGCTAACCTCTGAAAATCTGATGTTCCTTGTTGCAAGTCTGACAAAATCTTATTGACTTTTGGGAAATTTCGGTCAACGAGTGTCAACATTGAACGGCTAACATCACTAATCTGACTACTAAGGATTAAGGAATCATTGCCGAGTTGGGTCAATAATCGGTTGAAATTAGTAAGTGTTTGTTCAAAACGTTGATCATTTTTCGCTGCCAATTGCATCAGTGTACTGACAGTTTCATCCATGTTCTTATTGAACTTTTTAAGTGTGTCACTTGTTAATGCAACTAATTCGCGTGTTTCCTTGATTCCTTGCTGAATTGATTCTTGATTTGCTTGAAGCAGTTCGTTCGCTGCAGAAGTTAAATCAATTGCCTCACTCAATCCGGAACTGGTCTGTTCAAGTAATTCCAACGGATTCACTGGGTCAATCCCTATGATTGGGAGATCGGATGGTTGAAGTGGTGGATTGCCAACATCACCGTTCTTTAGTGCGATATATGTCTCCCCCACGAATCCGCTCATAGAAATTCGCGCATCAGTCCCTTGTCTGAGCCACTTAAATGCGGTTTTGACTCGCGCACGAATTTCAACAGTATTTGTTTCAGGTCTAAGTATAATATTTGTCACCTTACCTATAGATACCCCGGAAAGAAATACTCCTGAACCAACATAAAGTCCATTTACCGCCTGGAATTTAAAATGTATATCATCCCCTCTTGTTCCCCAAGGTAGATTTGATGCGTTGGTGATAAGTATCGCAAGTAGAATAATAGCAACAACAACCATCAATCCCACTTTCACAGATGCACTCCAAAACTTCATTCAGTGCTTCTCCCTATGTATTTTCTTAAAGTCGGTTCGTCAATATTAAGTATCTGATCCGGTGCGCCAAAAAGTATGAATTGTTGCAGAATCGGATTATCTTCATTTATCATAGATTCTGGTGTGCCATAAGCAAGTTTCTTACCTTCATGAAGCATCACCATTAGCGTCCCGACGCTGAAGGCACTGTGCATATCGTGTGTCACCACCACAGAGGTTACTTGCAACTTCTTATTTAAGTCGCGAATAAGTTCGTTAATTTCATTGCAGGTAACAGGATCAAGTCCAGTAGTAGGTTCATCATATAATATGATTTCAGGATTGAACGCAAGTGCCCGAGCAAGACCTACACGTTTTCGCATCCCACCGCTAAGTTGTGCAGGACGCAATTCTTGCACACCGTCTAAATCAACTAATTTTAACTTTTCATCAACGACCTTACGCATTTCTTGCTGTGATAAATCTGTATGCTGGTCAAGCATGAATGCGATGTTTTCTGCTACACTCATCGAATCAAATAACGCTGCAGATTGAAAAAGCATACCGATTTTTCGACGAATCTGATTCATCTGTTTCCGTTTAAGCTTTGTAATTTCTGTGCCATCAACCCATACCTCCCCACCATCTATAGAGAGTAGTCCAGCAATTATCTTGAGCAGAACGCTTTTACCGCATCCACTCCGTCCTAAAATGACAAGTGTCTCACCAAGTGGCACCTCAAGGTCTATACCGTTTAAAACCTGTTTTTCATCAAAAGATTTTCTGACGTTCCTAATCGAAATCATAAGGTTTTTTACTGAAATTTAATCCTGAATATGAACTACTATTGTCAAAATGAGTTTTATATTTAGGACAATCCTAATAAATTAAATAGAATATGGTTTAGGAAAAAGTCTAACACCAAGATAGTAATCAGAGATATAACTGCAGAACCTGTTGTCGCTGTACCGACACCTTCTGCACCACCCGCCGAAGAAATACTGAACCCTTTATAGCATCCAACTGCAGCAATTGCCATGCCAAATGAAGTTGCTTTGATTAAACTAATAAACACACTTCCAATAAATAAGTGTTGCTGAACTTGTAAGATATAAAAATCACCATTGAAACCGAACAGGGTTACGACTGCAACATAACCCCCGAAGATACCCGCAAATGTTGAAAAAATAGTTAACGTCGGGAGCATAAATGAACATGCAAGAAAACGTGGGACAACCAGATATTTTACAGGATTTGTTCCCATCACTTCCAAAGCGTCAATTTGCTCGGTTACCTTCATCGTAGAAAGTTCTGCTGTAATAGAGGCACCAATACGTCCAGAAAGTACAAATGCAGTTATCATCGGTCCCAGTTCTTTAACCACAGAAACACTAACAAATTGTGCGACAGATCCTTCAACAGCGTACGGTTTCAACTGAACATACCCCTGAACACCCAGCACCATTCCTGTAAAAAATCCTGATACCAAAACAACCGATAAGGAGTTAAAACCGACGAAAAGCAGCTGCTTCATTAACAGATCAAATTGCAACGGTGGTCTAAAAATTTGGAAGATTGTCTCGGCAAGTAGCCGAAAAGCATCACCTACTTCTGATAAGGTATGGTATAAACGATTTTTTAGTAAAAACGCCAACCCATTTGAAGGTGCTGGCGTAGAAGAAGGAGGAGTCATAAAATAATATTCCAACCAGAGTGTTTTATTAACTAGGATCTACAAAACGCATCTGCTTCTGGTAGAAATGTATCGGGACATCACCAGTTGGTCCGTTACGCTGCTTTCTAATTAATAGATATGCTTCCACCATTTCATCAGTGAAATCAACTTCATCGTCGTTATAGTTTTCGCGGTGTAGAAATGCAACCAAGTCCGCATCTTGTTCAATCGCTCCCGATTCTCGTAAATCAGAAAGCTGTGGCTTTCTGTTGGGACGACGTTCAATTTCCCTATTGAGCTGTGAACAAGCAAGAACCGGCACATTCAATTCCGATGCAAGGATTTTCAAACCCCGTGAAATCTCAGAAATTTCTTGTTCACGACCATTATAACGTCCCGTACCTCGCAACAACTGCAGGTAGTCAACAATAATTAAAGCAAGGTTATTATGTTCTTCTTTTAACCGTCTTGCTTCAGCGCGAAGTCCTTGGACTGTCATCGCACTATTATCATTTATCAAGATAGTAGCTTCACAGAGACGTTCTGCACTTTGCACCAAAGGTGCCCAATATTCGTTACTCAATTTCCCTATACGCAAACGTTTAAAATCAATCTGTGACTCAGCAGAGAGCATACGCATTGTGATATCCTGTGCTGGCATTTCAAGACTAAAAATTGCTACTGGCAATTTTTGTTCAATTGCGATGTTTTGTGCAATATTCAACACTAAGGAAGATTTTCCCATACTTGGACGCGCAGCTATGATAATAAAAGTCCCCGGTTGTAACCCAGAGGTAAGATCATCAAAATATATGAAACCTGTTGGAATACCTAAGTAACTTTGTTTCTTGTGAAAGAGTTTTTCTATTGTATCAATATTTTGTTTGAGTAATGTACGAATATGCTCAAAACTTCGTTTACTACCAGATTGCCCAAGCTCAAAAACAACTTCTTGTGATTGATCTAACACTTCGCTGATTTCAATGCTTTCATCATGGGCAAGTTCTCGAATTTGAGTAGAGGCACGACTTAAATGTCGTCGAGTCGCCTTTTCTCGCAATATGTCTGCATAGTACTCTGAACTGTCTGTTTCAACAATTGGAGCTTGGAGTTCATACAAATAGTCTGAACCACCAACTCTATTCAATTGCTCAGTCCGGTTCAGTTCATTCGCAACGAGAATCGGATCAGCATCATTGACACGATTATAAACGGTAAGAATCGCTGTGTAAATAAGTTGGTGATCTGTCGTATAGAAAGCATCTGACGTAGATCCAAGCAACGCCTCTATACGAGGAATTATAGACTTTTCGGTCATCATTGCTCCGAGGACAGCTTGTTCAGCTTCTTTATCCATGAGGGAGTCAACTGCTTGCATTTGCATGTATACGCTTCCTCGGATGATGCCTCAACTTAATGTCATTATCGAAATGTCTATTATTCTTCTCTTTCAACAACAACGCGTAATTCCGCTATCACATCTGCATGGAGTTTTACTGAAACAGTAAAAGCACCAAGTTCACGAATCGGTTCAGTTAGTTCTATAACGCGCCTATCAAGTTCTATGTTTTCAGCTGCGCGAAGTGACTCTACTATGTCCGCAGGGGTTACAGAACCGAAAAGCCTGTCATTTTCACCCGCACGTCTTGTAAGATGGCACGTGACATCAACAATTTGTGCTGCAATTTCGCGCGCGTGTTCTCTATCCTTTGATTCTTGCTGGTCAATCACACGTATCTGATGCTCAAGAAAACGCCGATTTCGCTCTGTCGCATGCACTGCTAACTGCATTGGTAAAAGATAGTTACGTGCATAACCATCGGCAACTTTTAGAACATCCCCAGGGGATCCGAGTCCTTCAATGCTTTTTTTGAGTATAACTTCCATAATTTCCATCCAAAATAATAC
>VYFM01000682.1 GCA_009842375.1 Candidatus Poribacteria bacterium
CTACTACATAGTCTGATGAAGTTTATTTCTATTACATCTCAATTAAAATACAGATTCAAGGTTAGTATCACTGAAATTGTGCTGTCATTTTTTCAACGAGGTATCTATAGTAACATCCTAATCTATCTCTTATTATTACTCATCTGTGGGCAAACCACAATCAATTCCGATTGGCTTCCAAAAAACAACTTACCTGTATGTGTCGCTGAAAATGAACAATTTTTTCCAGTGTTGACATCTGATGGAAATAACGGAGTGATAGTCACATGGCGTGATGGACGAAATGGGAATTACGATATCTATGCCCAGAGAGTTGACATAGATGGTAATATGGTGTGGACACCTGATGGCATACCTATATGTGATCAAGATGCAGCTCAAGGCGCACCGGAAATCGTTACCGACATGAAAGGCGGGGCAATTATCGTATGGGGAGACATGCGAAATGGCACGCAAGATAGCTTCGCCCAGCGCGTTGATGCAAACGGGACGAAAATGTGGGATTCAGATGGTGTTTCTGTATGTATTGAGCCTACTTTACAGGACGATTTCACAGCAATCTCTGATGGAAACGGAGGTGTAATTGTTGTTTGGGAAGATTGGCGTTCAGGTAATCAAGACATTTACATACAAAGGATTTCTTCAGAAGGGAAAGCGGTGTGGAAACAAAACGGTAAAGCCGTGTTTCGTGGAGAAGGAGACCAATATGATCCCGCATTAATCAGCGATGGTAAGGGAGGGGCATTCATCGTCTGGTGGGATATTAGTACACCCGATTGGAACATCTCTGCCCAACACATAGATAGCAACGGTAATACTGTGTGGGAAACCCCTAATCCAGTATGTACTGCACAAGGACATCAAGGTGCCCCTTCTATTGTTACTGATGACAACGGTGGGGCATTCTGTGTTTGGGCAGACTACAGAAACGATCCAAATTTTCTTACGTCTGCACAACTCTATGCACAACACATCGCAGTAGATGGAAAACACCTATGGAAAAAGGATGGTATACAAATATGTGATCTACCGGTTAATCAGCAACAACACCATACTGTGATTGACGAAAAAGGCGGATTCATCGTTACGTGGTGGGACGATCGAGATGTCTTTGCTGATATCTATGCACAACGTATTAATGTTGAAGGTCAGATAATGTGGGATAAAGTAGGTGTGCCTGTATGCACCGAGGGAGGCGTGCAACAGAATCCAATGCTCATTTCTGATGGTGCAGGTGGTGCTATCATATACTGGCTTGATTATCGTGAAGATTTCGGGAATACGACTGAAGATGCAATCTATGCCCAACGGATTAATGAAAACGGAACTGCACTTTGGCAAAAGAACGGTGTTTCGGTCTGTAATGCGGAAAAAGAACAGATCTCTCCTAATGCCATTTCTACAAGTATCGGAAGTGCAATTGTTGTTTGGAGTGATGCTCGTGGTAAAGATCACAATATCTATATTAACCGCGTCCAATAGACATCATATCGCGACTAAACTGGTAAATCACTCCATATCAGCAAGTCGCGTTAAATGCCAATTTGGATCTATTAACGCTTCGTAGACTACACCACCTTCAACATTCTCAGGCATCGGAAGACCTAACAGATAACAGAGCGTAGGAGCAACATCAACCACGCGTACCTGTCGTTCCAATGCAACACCTTTCCTTACGCCTGCTCCTGAAAGTATGAAGGTAGAATGTTGCCCACCAATGCCAAAGCTAACCGATGGCAATTGCTTTCCATGCGCACCATCAAACTCCGGACGCAATGCGTAAACGACATCACCGACAAGTTCACCGTGCAAATTCAACATCTCTGCATCGGCTCTTGTCACTGCTAATGAAAACGGATGTCTTCCTGTTTCTGTATCCTGGTATGCATGAAGTGCAGCAATAATCTCTCGCTGAGTTGCTTCGTAATCCTCAGCAGGTACTATACCGTTAGGTTCGCGCCCTTCAAGATTGATGAATATATGTACTAATCCGACATTGAGTGCCCGCGTTTTCGACCAATCTATTTTGTTATTCTCCTGTCTAACAATAAATCCTGTTTCTTCCAATACCTTCTCAATATCAACAGAACGGAATTGATTCGGTGTGCCACCGTGGTCAGCACAGATAAGAACGACGGTCTCATCATCTGCCAGATCAGCGATTTGTCCAATCATGTTGTCAACAGATTCATAGGTGCGACGTAAACCCTCCCGACACCGATGAATCGTTTCAGGTGCTGCACCACTAATTTCATCTGCTTGGCTAAGAAAGAAATGACTTGCGTAATCCGGTGCATGTGTCTCTACCATCAGGACATCCCAATCATTTTCGTCTGCAAGATATGTGGCAACATCTGCCAAACGTTGGTGATGATAATCTAACAACTCAAAGTATGTGTCATCATCTACCTGTCCAAGTGCATCTCTTGCAGGATTCTGCAAGAACGAACCCACGTTCTGGTCAATAGTAGTAGCAATTTCCGCAGGTACAGTATATTCTGATCGGGGCCAAATTTGTGGAACGAAGAGTTCAAACGCATCCGCATTTGATGTTAACGTGACTAACTTCATGCGAACATAACCTTCAACGTCACAACTATCTATATTAAACGTATCCAACCACCAATCACTCCAATCCCCAACACTAAGATCCGCAACTACATCATTCGCAGAACGGCTATGACATATCATTATTCTATCGTATCCACCATTAGTAGTGGCATATATCAATCCATAAAATGGTTTGGGAATTCCGATTTTACCACGGTTCATATCCTCTCTACCACGTGCTAAAGGTTGAATTGTAAGTTCTACCTCTTGCAATTGCTGTTTTGAATCGGGTAATGTACCTTCCCACTGACTTGTATCAACTGGTTTTATATCAACTGAATCTATATGTTTTATCTTTTGCAAAGCACTTGGGTCTAAAGTTTCCGGATCCCGCTGTCCACCAATAGGACGTGGTGCCCATTTACCAGATACGAATAGATGATAACCTGCAATTTGGTGATGGTTAGAAACACCTGGTCCAGTTCCTTCCACCTGAATACCTGTTTTTACGGTAGGGGGCCAAGACATTTCCCATTTCACAAGAATCGGTTTGCCTCCTGCACGTTCGACAAGATTCCATAGGTATTCCGACTGACACAATCCAGTATTAATCCCCCATACTGTTTTATCAAGTTCTTCACCAACAGCACGAATATTAAAATCCATGACCTTATGGTTCCCGGGCCAAGAACCGGTTGAAAGTGCTGTCCATCCCGGTGGCGTTAACGTTGGAAAGACACCAAGCATTGGTCTATACACGCCATCGTTGCGTAGTTTCGCCATATTTGGAGTGTGTCCCCATTCAATCATATTATTTACAAGTTCCATGCTTGCACCATCCATACCGATAATGATAGCGCGTTTAGCAGGAGATAATTGTGTTCGTTTCACCTTATAACTCCTTCTTCAAAGTCTTTTGCAATTTCTCTAATGGATATGTATTGATGACATCTTCTTTTGTTAAACCACTACGCCGCGCAACGTTTACACCATACTGATAACGTTCTGCTTCCGGTATTGAATGAGCATCTGTGTTTACAGATATCAACACCCCTGCGTTTTTTGCTAAACGGATATATTCTGGTCCCAAATCCAACCGACTGGGAGAACCGTTTATTTCCAAAACAGTATCGTTTTCTGCAGCTGCAGCGATAATTTCATCAATGTTAATAGGATACATAGGTCGCTTACAAAGTAACCGTCCCGTTAGGTGACCAATAATCATAACATACGGATTTTCAATTGCACGAATCACACGTTTTGTCATCTCAGCTTCAGATAACGTGAATTGGCTATGTACACTTGCAACAACAATGTCAAGTTGTGCCAGAATTTCATCTGGAAAATCAAGTGTTCCATCTCTTCGAATATCCACTTCAGATCCAGCTAAAATAGTGATACCTTCTGTTGCTGCATCCATTTCTCGCACCTGCTTGATCTGTGCTAACAGCCGTTTTTGATCCAATCCATTTGCAACTGTTGAGGAAACAGAATGATCTGTAATAGCATAATACTCAAGTCCACGTTTTTTGGCAGCCTCCACCATCTCGCTAAGTGTATGTGTTCCATCACTCCAATCAGTATGCGTATGTAGATCACCTCTCATATCACTGTATTCTATAAGTTTGGGCAACCTATTTTCTAATGCTAACCTAACAGTATCAGGAAATTGTCGCAGTTCCGGTTCAATATACGACATTCCAATCTTCTCGTATATTTCTGGTTCAGTTTTATGCTGTGTTTCTTCCCAAAATTCCGTTATATCATTCTCATTTTCAACATTGCATAGTGTATTCGTTGGGAAAGCACTGAGATGTTCATTTGTCGGAGTTGTTAAGAACAGAACCGCAGCAAACTCAGCAGATGAACACAGATAGATAGTCACTGGAAAACCACTGTCAACATTTAGATGTATTTTAGATATTGGGTGTAATAATGGATTAGTGAAATTGTCTTGTGAATCAATAATTTGTGTTGTAAGTGATTGGTTATGTGTATTTATTGTCTCAATAAGAGTATCATAAGTTGTTTTAATATCTTCTGCACATTCCACCAC